>JACDQN010000084.1 GCA_015657575.1 Sphingopyxis sp. | reverse complement strand
CGGGCGGCGCTGACCGAGCGGCAGCGCGAATGCGTGCTCTGGTCCGCCCGCGGCAAGACTGCTGGCGAGACCGCCAGCATCCTCGGCATCAGCGAAGAGACCGTGGTCCGTCATCTCAAGATCGCGCGCGAGCGCTATTCAGTGCCTTGTCGGCAAATGCTGATCCTCTGCGCCCTGTTCGACGGCGTCATCGGCTTTTCGGATGTCTATGACTGGTGGCGCCCGCTCTGACGCTCGCACATAAATCGTCCCGGGATTGCCCATTTCTGGGCATAGCCGCGCGGTGGGAATGATGGTCTGATCCTGGCACCGACAAGCCAAGGAACCATCATGATCACTCAATCCACGCGGGCGCAGGATGCGCCCGGGAATGCGGCGCTTCGCGCCATGTTCGCCGCCCGCAAGCAGGTCTTCATCGACAAGCTGCAATGGGATTTGCCTGCCCTCGACGGCCGCTTCGAGCTCGACCAATTCGACACCCCGGACGCGCGGTACCTGATCCTGCTCGATCCCGATGATCTGCGCCACCGGGCGTCGGCGCGGCTGCTGCCAACCACGGCGCCGCACCTGCTCGGCGACATCTATTCGCATCTTTGCGCCGACGGGGCGCCGTCCGGTGAAGGCGTGTGGGAGATCAGTCGCTTCTGCCTCGACCCCGGACAAACGCCCACCGAGCGCCGCGACGCGCGCAACCAGTTGGTCACCGCGCTGGCGGACTATGCTCTCCGCCACGGCATAGGCGAATATGTCGGTGTCGCAGAAGCCGGTTGGTATCACACGATCAGCAAATTTGGCTGGACATGCCGCACGCTGGGTCCCGTTCACCGGGATAGCGCGTGCCGGATAGTCGCCCTCAGCATAGCGATCGACGAGGATACGCTCCCCGGATTGCAGCGCACCGGCACCTATGCGCCGCTTGTCCTCAAGTTCGAAGAAGGCGGGGAGGCGGGGCGATGAAAAAGGATCTGACCGAAGCCGATCTGCCTGGCCTGCTCTTCGAGGAGCTGCGCCGCAAAGGCTATTGCATAATTCGCAACGAGGCGGTCGCGCGTGTCCATGCGCTCGCAAGGGATCTCGACCCCATCTTCGCCGCGACGCCCTTTTGTGAAGGCAATTTCTACGGCCGCCGCACAAAGCGCTTCGGCGGCCTGCTCAAGCGATCGGAGCACATGGCCGCACTGGTACTCAACCCGCTCATCCTTTCTGCCGTGGAGACCATTCTCGGCACCGGCTGCGACCGGATCCAGCTCAACCTCACACAGGCGATCGAAATCCATCCGGGCGAAGTGCGGCAGTTCCCGCACCGCGACCAGGGTCGGGCGGCCCAGGCACACTCGGTCCCGAAAAGCTGCGCGAGCTGATCTGGATCAACGGCGTCTATAGTTTTGAAGACGCGATCGCCGAGTTGGCAAGCGAAGGCATTGTCGATCCCGACCGCATTGGCATTGCCGGGTACAGTCGGGGATCGCAGATGGTGAATGTCGCGATGACCCAATCGGAGATGTTTCGCGCTGCTTCCAGCGGGGACGGGAATTATCTTGAACCCGCATCCTATTCAGATCCGAAAGACGGGTATCACGCCGTCTTCGGCGGCCCACCTTCAGGTCGTTACCTCGACGCCTATCGCCAGCTGTCGCCCTCGCTCCGTGCCGATAGGGCGTGTGCTCCGGTCCTTCAGCAAATGGCTTCTCCCTTTGCGGGAGCGATCGATTTCTACGCCGCGCTGCGCGAAGCAAAGGTTCCTGCGCAGATCAGTCTCTATCCTGGCGAGACCACCGCCACCGATGAGACCCATCTGTTTCACATCCCCTCCAATCGGCTGCGCGCGATGCAAGAGAATCTGGCGTGGTTCGACTTCTGGCTTCGCGATCGGCGCGACCGGGATCTGGATGACAGAGGCGCATTCGACCGCTGGGCGAAAATGGCGGCGCAATGGAAAACAAGGTGTGTGCAGACGCGAGGCGCCGAGCGGCGATAGCCTTATGACGCGCGAACATCCGTCCACCAACGAACCCAGCTTTCCGCCGCGCAAAGTGCGAGGATGCGCTGCGCCTTTTCGAAGCCCGCCACCGTCGGCTGCGAGGCTCCTTCCAAGGTCCTGAGGTCGAGCAGACCGGCCCGCGCCAGCAGGCCAGTGCGCAGCAGGTCGCCGGCATGTTCCGCGTTCGCCTGGAATATGCGCTGCATGAAGCCGCCCGGCCCGCCCTTGGACGTGCGGCGCAATAATTGCACAGGGACGATGGATTTGAATGCCGCCCGAGCGACGGCGCGATCCCTGCCGCCCTCGATCCACTGCCATGTCGGGATTGACAGGCATGTTTCGACGATTGGTTGCGACAGGAGCGGCGCGACATGCTGCGGATGGGAGCGGCGGGGATACAGCTCGATGCTGCGATGCGCGCGCGCCAGCAGCCTGACATGCGCCGCCTTGCCGGGCGGCGTGCCTTCGGGCGCTTCCATCCATGGATGGGGCGCCTCGGCACATCCAGCTCGGCGATCGCGGCGGAAGAAAGCCCGGAAGTGTCGCGATGAAGTTTTACGGGCCGGCTGCAGTCACGATAGCGATCCCAGGCGTGCCGCAAGATGGTCGCACCGCTGGCTCCCGTCAGATCGCTCAAATCGCGCAGGGTGTCGAAAAGCCCGTGACGCGGTCCCTGCGCCATGAAACGATCGACGAACGGCGAGGCGCTGCGGATCGCACAGAAGATATTGTCCCCGCCATTGCCCGAGAAGAAGGCATCGATTTGATGCTCGCGGCGGAGCTCTTCATGAGCCGACGCGATTGCCTGCATGTAGAATGGCGCGTGCGGCCAAGGGTGGTGCGGCGCCACGGCGCGATCAATCTCAACCTTGCCGAGGTCATAGTGGGCTTCAAGCAAGGGAACGCCAATCGCCTTGGCGAGAATGGAAGCATAGCGGCGCTCATCGCCAATCGCATCGTCTTCGATCATCGTCAGGCAATGAAGCGCGGCGGCGCGGCGAGATGCGGCGCCGGCGACAATCGAGGAATCGAGGCCGCCAGATACGCCGGTCAATATGGAATCAAAGCAGGACGCCCAGCTTTCGATACAGTCGAGCGCCACGGCGCGAAGCTTACGGGCGGCCACCTCGAACCGCTTGTGGGGGACCTGCGTCCAATCCCACGGTGACCACCAGCTTTCCAGACGACGCGATCCCGAAGTAATGATCAGACATTCCCCTGGAAGCAGTACCTGGACACCTTCGAGGCAGGTTTCTCGGCTAGGCGCGCCTCCATTAGCCAGAAACCGCGCAACTGCCGGATAATCGACGCCGCCACGTCTGCCGAGATCGGCAGCGTCGCTCGACGCTGTGACGCCCGCCCCATCGGCGCGGTAATAGACGGGCAACAACCCGGACGGGTCGCGAAATATCGCGAGACCTCCACCGGGCCGCGCCAAGATGGACACATAGCCGCCCCAATAGTCGGACACGAGCGACCGGCCGCTAGACGCCGCCATTCTGGTTACCGCCGTTTCATGCAGATCCAACACGCGGCGGCTCATTTCGCCTCGCTCGAACAGGTGGCCGATCAGATATCCATGCCCACCCAGGGCAAGCGGCTGTCGATCGCACCAGAGCCGAGCGCCTGGAAGCGATAAGGCGGGTGGGTCCGCTTCGCCATTGTCACGATCAGCCTGTCCCGACGCCTCGGAAATCTCGATGCGAAAGTACCCCGGCATCAGGCGACCAATATCGGTGTGTAGGGGGTCACCACATCGAGCGGATCGGTCAATACCGCCGAGCCCAGCTGCACCCAGCAATGCGCGGCGAATGGCAAAGTTACGCCGATCACCAGCCGGGCCTCGCACCCCTTTCCGGCCAGCACACGGCGCATTGCAACGCCGCGGCTGAGGCATTCATCCATGCCGGAAAAATAGTGACGCGCTCGCTTAAACGCCGCGGCTACCTGGCGTGCATCCGACCGTTGAACGTGCGGAGCTACTGGCACGCCGTGCAAAAGATTAGGCAGAATTTCCATTAGAGCGAGTTTCCGAACATGCCGCTGAGCTAGGGCCAGGACCCATACCGAACGGGCTGTCTCAACCGCCGAAGCCCTTTCGAGATTTGGCTCCTCGAGAACACTGCTGGTCGGAGCGATCCTTTCGGAACTAGATTGATCGACCGGCGGCGCCAGATGGTGCAAGCCGCGTGCGGCAAGCCAATCATTGTCACCCTCCTCTTGCGCTCCGGCGACAATCCGGGAAAAGCGATCAGCCGCACTTTGCTCAAGCATGAAATAGCGATCGCGGGACAAGTCCAGAAAGACGAAGGTGCCGCCGACTCTGCACCAATGCGTGGCAGCTGAAGTGATGACATTCATCATGGAAGCGCGCGACGGAGCGGTGGCGTGCAGTGCGAGGACTGCACGCCACGCGTCAGTCAATCGTCGGCGCTGATGCCGCCGAGGATAAACTTGTCCCCGGGCTGTACGTCCTGCTGGCCCGACGGCAGCGCGCCGAGGGTTTCGTCCTGGGCGGCGCCGAGATCGATGATGTCGTCATGCGTTTTCATGTCACGTTCCTTTTCAAGGTTGCGACCAAGATGAGTCGCAGTTGAAAAGTATGCCTCGCGTCAGAGCGCTACTATTTAATAATCCAATTATTATTCTAGGCGTTGCATCGCGAAAAAGTGACCGAGCAAAGGAAACGCGCGTCTGGAGCACGTACCACCACCTTTAGCAATTGCCTGGACATACGTGGCGGAACCCGGTCACTCGCCCAGTTGACTGTACGGGCGCGCGCCTATTTCCAACAGATCGACCGCAATCAGCAACCAAAACTGCGACCGAAAATGGATCTAATTGGAGTATGCCGTCCAAAGCTGCGCCAGCGGGGTTGCGCGCTGCGATACCGGCGATCGCTAGATCGTCTGATCCTGTCCGGCGGTGCTAGCCTGAACTGATCCAATTTTCTGATGAGAGGCACCAGATTCTTACCCACGGCACGGTACTTGTCGCGACCTTGGAGAGGTTAACTGAGGGAGGATATGAGAGGCAACCTACAGGATTTGAACCGGTGACCTTCGCCATCAGAGAGTCGTCAAGATTGGTCTTGGAAAGGTCCGATCGAAGAGCAGATTTGCGCGTGGCCACGAGGTTTTTTCGCTCCTGAAAACGGTGATTGCTGGGTGATTGCTGGCCAATTTTTGGAGGTCAAAATTCTGTTAAAAGTCATTCTATTTCAATAGCATGATTGACTTGTCACATGAAGTCTGGTATTTTCGCTGGAGGCGAAAATAGGGAGACGCCTACTGGCCTCCTGGATTTGAGAGCTTTGACACAAGGGCGTCAACGAGCGCCTGCGTTTCTGTCGACAGGTTTCCGGGCGCAGACTTCGCCGCATCGTCGGGCAAACCGACAGGCGTCGGCGCGAGCGTTACGGAAGCCAGCGCTTGAACATCGCTGTTCGTCGGCGACGCGGCGCTTGCGCGCGCAGCATTTTCAAGACCTCGCAGCGGGACAAGCCGCTCGCCGATAAGCTTCTGCTCAAGGGTCAGCGGTGTCGTGAGTTCCGAGCGAAACTCCGCCGAGCGGGTTTCGATGCGGCGGCTGCAATAGGCTTTTTGATCAGCAGACAAAAGCTCGGCGCTGCAACGGTCGATACCATCGACTCGTGCCAATGAGATTTCGTTGTCGGAAACGGACAGTTGCGTGACATCGCCGCCGGGAGCGTTCGAAATCGACGCGTCCTCGACAAACGCCGACGCTCCTCGTCTGCCGACCTGCTCGATCGGCTCATGCGTGTCGGCCGCACCGAGCTGCTCGACCGCCACCGTCGCGGGCTCTGCAAAAAACAACAAGGTCGTCAGCATGAAGCTCATCCGCCTGTCCCCTATTGCCCGCCCGGCCCATTGGTCTGCACGAGCTGGATTGCGGCGCCGCCCTGTTGCTCGACATGGAGGTCGGACAGCCCGCTGCCGTTCTGCGTCCAGTCGAGCCTGTTGGTCGATCCGGACTGAAGCGCCGTCATAGCATTGCCGTCGCCATTCTGCACCAGATTCGCCTGATTGTCGGCGCCATCCTGGACGAGCGAGAGGATATTATTCTGTCCCTGCTGACTCGCCACCGACGTGTTGACGAGGCCGCCGTCGTTGAACTGGTTGATCCGCGCGTGATTGCCGCCGCCTGCTTGAAGAATCGCAATCATATTGGCGCCGCCTCCATCCTGTTCGAGCGCCGCAACATGGTCGGCTCCGCTCTGAACGAGTTCAGCCCGATGCGCGCCGCTTCCCTTCTGGACGATCGTCGCCTTGTTGCCGCTGCCATCCTGAACGATCCGCGCGCGCGCCCGCGCGTCATCCTGAGCGATTTCGGCCTCGTTCCCGGTCCCGATCTGCGCGATATAGGCGCCGCTTTCCTCAGCCGCGTCCGTGGGCAGTGGCTCGGCTGCGGCCGCCTCGATTCCGGCAAGCCCCAGCACAGCGCTAAAAAACAATCGATGGCGCATCACATGCTCCTGTGAAAATCGCTCTTCATATCGTTTCCGAACATGCCGGGCCCTCGCAGGCGAGGACCCGGCACGCCGGAATGGAGGGGCGGGCCAGCGCCGTCCCTCCGAGCCGCTTAGTTGGCCGTCGGAGCCGCGCCCTGCGTGACGATGGCGACGTTACCGGCACCATTCTGATTCACGCTCGAGACGTTGCCGTCCGAATATTGGTTGACGGTGGCGCTGTTGCCGCCGTCGAGACCGACCTGCGTCACGATGCTTTCGTTGCCGATGCCATACTGGCCGACAAATGCCACGTTATCGAGGCCCGACTGGGTCAGCAGCGATTCGTTGCTTTCGCCGCCCTGCTCGACGGTCGCGACGTTGAACGCCGGAGCGCTCGGGGTCGCGCCATACTGGTTGATCGTCGATTCGTTGCCGATCGAACCGGCCAGCTGGCGAACGGTTGCCGTGTCGTTGCGGGCATTGGCCAGCTGATTGACGGTCGAGGTGCCGCCTTCGCCGAGCTGCTCGACATCGACGCTCGAATTCAGCGCGCCGATCTGCGTCACGAACGAGTCGTTGTTTTCGTTCGCCTGGAAGACGTCTGCGCTGAGGCCCGCGCCGTCCTGGATCACCGACGAGTCGTTGTTCAGGCCAGCCTGGGTCACGATCGCGGTCGCGCCCTTGTTGTCCTGATCGATGATCGAGCTGTTGCCTTCGCCGGTCTGCACGACGGTGGCGATCAGGTTCGAGTCCGCCTGGTTCAGCGGCGCCTTGTCGTCCTGCGTGATGATCGACGAGTGATCGTCGCCGGTCTGGGTCACATTGGCGAGGAAGGTGTTCGCACCGACATTCTCGAAGGTCTGCGTGATCGACGAGCTGCTCGCGCCGTCCTGAACGACGATCGCATCGGCGTTGTTCGAACCGTTGCCGAAGGCACTTTGTTCGACCGTCGACGAGGCGCCATTGTCCTGACGGACGTTGGCGTACAGGTCACCGGCATCGTTGGCATCGATCGTCTGGTCGATCGTCGAGGTCGAACCGGCCTGCTGGTTGACGATCGCGGTCGCGCCGACAGCCTGGGTGCCCGTTGCGGTCTGGGTGACGGTCGAGGTCGAAGCGCTCTGGACGACGGTCGCGAAGAGATTCTTCGCATTGTCGCCCGTTGCCGACTGGATCACGTCCGAGATCGAGGCTTCGGTCTGCGTGACGTTGGTGCGGATCGTGCCGGTGAAGCCCGGGCCGTTCGCATATTGCTCGATGTTCGAATCGTTGAGATCGCCGGTCTGCGTTGCATTGGCGACGAGGTTGAAGCTCGGCGCCACCGAAGCCTGACGGACGTTCGAAGCATTGTCGGTGCCGTTCTGGACGACGGTCGCTTCGGGATCTTCCGGAAGATTGATCGAGTTGTTGGTCGAAGCATCGTCCTGGTCGATCGTCGAGCTGTTGCCGGTACCCGTCTGGGTCACGAAAGCGCCCGCGCCGAGCGCGTCCTGCGAGATGGTCGAGCTGTTCTCGCCGTCCTGCGCGACGGTCGCGACGTTGTCGTTACCCGTCTGGTCGAGATCGCTCGTGTTCGAGCCGAGCTGGGTTACGGTGCCGGAGTTGTCGAGACCCGACTGGTCGAGGGTCGATGTCGACTGGGCGATTGCCGGAGCCGAGATCGCGAGAGCGACGGCCGAGACGGCGGTAAGATATACGCTTTTCATGGATTGCATCACCTTTTCAAAAAGGCGATAACGAGCGTGCCACGGCGCAAGAGACGCCGAGCATTTTCAGGTTATCGCAGCCTAATATTCGCACGCATCGAAGTTGCCGCTTCTTTGCGTGCCTTTTCTCCAACGACTTATGTTTTAAAGGCCGGCCCGGAGATATTGGCCTGCCCCCCTCTTATGTCTTCAGGAGCCCTCCTTCTCCTTCTGCTTGTTCTTGATGATCTTGAGCGCCGAGAGCGAGCCCGCTTTTTCGACGGCCTCCTGCACATCGCGCGCCTCATAGAGACCGTCGCGTTCGCGGCGATAAAAGTCCCGCAGCGGACCTGCTACGCCCATGTCCTGGAATTTCCAGAGGTCGAGTTCGACCCCTTCCATCACTAGCGCATAGACCGCCTTCTCGATTGCCTGCTGGAGCGCCACCTGATCGGGCTCGTTGCTCGTGATCCCCCATTCGGCCTCGAGCAGTTCCTTGAATGCGACGAAACGGTAAGCGCTCGCGCCAATAGCCTGCGAGGCGATCGTCTTCGACGCCGTGACCGTAGTCAGTACCTCGCCGGTGCGGACCGATACGGCGCGAAGATAGACGGTGACCGTGTCCTGGCGATATTGGGTCCGCGCGCCGATCCCGAGGAAGGCCGCACCCGCGCCGCCCGTCACCGTATTGCTGTCATAACCGACGATGCCGCCCTCGAGCAGTATCCCGGCAAACAGCAAGGCGGGAAGCGCCTTGCGATCGATCTCTTCCTCGCCGAGGTAGCGCTTGCGCATCTCGGTGATGATCTGCCGCTCTTTCAGGAGATTATCGAGACGCTCGCGCTCGACGATCGTGAACCAGGACCGGCTTCCTGCATCCTGCAGCGCCTTGACCAGCATCGAGCCGGCGCCTTGGGTGACGGCGCGCGACAGCGTCTGCCCGGCTTCGGTCGGCTTGAACTGTCCGGTCTGGTCGGTGAAACCATATACCGCGACCGAGACCTGACGCTGCGGTTTCGGCAGGTCGTTGAGAAGTAGCTGCGTCTGCGTCTTCTTAGGGAAATAGGCGAGGCTCGTGCTCGGCGCGAAAGTGTCGCGGCCGCTCTTGCCGACGGTCATGCAGCCGGCGAGCGAGGAGGCGCAGAGAAGGCCGAGGGCGATCCGGGCGAGGCGGCGCATCACTTCACCTCGACGAAAAGCGGAACGACGATCTTGGTTTCTTCGCCGGTTTCATCGTTCCGGATCGTGAGGGTCACCGAGTCCAGCGAGCGGAAAAAATCGATCGTCTGGCCGCCGAAACTGATCGTCCCGCTTTCCTGCGGGTTGTCGCCGAAGATGGCATCGACGATCTGCGACGACAGCGAAGACAGCAGCCGCGACTGAAGCTGACGCGCGAAGATGTCGGCCTGCGACGAGGAGCTCGTCGCGCGTGGGTCGCGATAGTCGTTCTGCGCCGTTGCAGTGCCGAGAATATGGTTCGAGTTGAACGGATTGCCACCGAAGGTCGGGCTGATCGGTTCGTGCACCAGATCCTGCGCATAAGCTGCCGGGATACATCCCAGGCTCGCTGCAACCGCAGCGTAAAATCGGAAACTCCGAGTCACACGTCCCCCCAAGGCACATTGATGCATAGATTTCCCCCGGCCTTTGCTGGACCGGTTCGGCGACTCGTGGCGGAGTTAATAGAAAGTTAAGTTATTATGGGAAGCCCTATTGCGACGAAATGAGAGCCCGTGCCAATTTAGTACGGCTTCGGAAAAAATATTGATCACATTTTTCAGGGCATAGATTTCCAACAGTTCCATCACAATAGGTTGCAAATGAAAACTTGTTAAGGGGTAATAAGGCACAAATACACAACGTGCTGAAATTCTTATTTCAGTATCGTGACATTTTACCTGAATTTCTGTGAAAATATTCGATCAATATTTATGGTACGCCAAGGACGTAAGCGCGCTCCCTGCGAAGGCACCACCATGTCCGCGGCACTTGCACCCCCATGCTGCCGGCTTTCCCTTTACCCTGTGCCGCTCGCGCGCGCCGCCAACAACCCCGAATTAATTTGGGGTCGCGGTGCAGCGCGCGAACCGCATGCCGCCCCCAAGTTTTTTCCGGGTTGTGGAACTTGGACGGGTTGCGGCATTCGCGTTGCACCATAAACGATTGGAACCCTCGATGACTGCACCCCACAGGATTTTGATCGTCGACGATCATCCGATCGTGCAGTCCGGACTGCGGCTTCTCTTTGCGCCCCACGAGCGTTTTCGGATCGTCGGCACCCTCGACAGGGGAGCGACGGTGGGAGCGTTTCTACAGTCCGAGCCCGTCGATCTGGTGCTCCTCGACCTCAACATGCCCGATGTTCGCGGCGTCAATGTCCTCGCCGACATCGTCGGCGCCCACGACATGACCGTCATCATTCTCACCGGCGAAACGCAATTCGCCGAGGTCGACTATGCGCTGAAGCTCGGTGCGCGCGGCGTGGTCAGCAAAGCCGATGCGCCGTCGGAGATTATCGAGGCCTGCGACGCGGCACTGGCGGGCGAGCTTTATATCGCGCCGCGCATGCGCGATGCGTTCGGGCGTCACCAGCAATTGCCCGTCAGCCTGTCCTCGCGCCAGATGGCGATCCTTCATTATCTCGGCCAGGGCGAGAGCAACAAGGAGATCAGCTACCGGCTTGCCATAGCCCAGCCGACCGTTTCTTTTCACATCGCCGAACTTCGCCGGAAACTCGAAGCTCCGAGCAATCGGAAGATCGTCGAGCGAGCTCAGGAGCTAGGGCTGCTCTGAACCTGCAAGAAGCGGATGGCTCGTCATTTCGTGCACGAGCGGCTTCACGAGCATGAGACCGACCGCATCTCCGAGCCGGCCCCGCGTCACCGTGCTTTCATCGAAAGTGGCAGCTGCGATCCAGCGCCGCGGATTGGGACTGTCCGCGAGCGCCTGATCGAACATTTCGCGATGGTCAAAGTCCAGAAATTCCCAGTCCGGCAAGGCCGCGCGCAGGTCGCCGATATCGCACGGCTCGACAATGGCAAAGGCTTGCGGGACCTTCACGCATATGTCGGTACCCGATCGCGTCGACGACAATATTTCTACCGTCCCGCCGAGACCTTCGACGAGCCTGCGCGCCGCGCGGAACCCCGAACCGCTTCCCCGCGCACCTTCGCCGGGATAGAGTCGGCCGTCTGCTGGCCGCGACAGGGCCGCGAGCGTTTCGGCGGTCATCCCGACGCCGGTGTCGACGATGCGAACGACCGCCCATTCGGCTTCCCTGCCGATCGTCAGCCGTGTGCCCCCTGCCACGCTATATTCGAAACTGTTGCTGAGAAGGTTGGCAAGCGCACGCATCAACAGCGGCCTGTCGGTCACGAGATGGAAGTCGCCTTCCATATCATAGCTCAACGTCAGCCCCTTTTCTGCAAAGGGGGCCTTGAACATCATCACGAGCGGCTCCGCCAGCGCGCTGCCCCTGAAAGCACCAAGCGCGACGAACCGGCTGTCGCCGCCGATCGCTGCGCCCGACATCGTCGTCGACACGATCTGTTCAAGATAGGCTGCCGAGCTTTTGAGCATCGCGCGAAGGTCCGCGTGGCGGTCTTCGGCGTTGCCCTGCCCCAAGACCTCGATGGCGCTGTTGAGCGCAAGGATCACTTGCTGACTGTCGTGCCCGGAGGCATGGAGCAGCGCATTCTGGCTGTGGATCGTGGCCAGCGCGTCCGCCTTGTCCTCGGCCAGCCGTGCAGCCTCCTCGCTGATCAGCACCCGCTCCTTCAGCGAGCGCGCATAGTTCTGGTCGGCTGCCAGCTTGTCTCGCTGGATCTTGCGCAAATTCATGCCGAGAGCGAGCGTGACCATGACCGCCTCGAACAGGCCCACGGGCCCCGCAAGATGCCAGTTGATCGGCAGCCATTCGAACCACCCCATCGACGCGATCGCGCATAGATGATGAAAAGGGCGAGACTGCCCCACCCGGCAAAGAGCGGCCACAGCTGCCGTCCATGGATCCGCATCGCCGCATACCCTATGAAGGGTAAGAAAAGAGCCGCGCCGACCGTTACCAGCCACGTAGCGATATGGAGCGCATCGGATGGCGGGCGGATAAAATGCCAGGCCGAACTGAAGGATCATGATGGCGGCGGCCGCTCCGATCAGCAAGCGGAGGGCGAGGTCGCGGCGCGGGAAATGACGGCGCGTCGCAAGGAAGCTTCTACCGAACTGCATCATCGCGGCGGCGAACCCGCATTTGATGAAATCCTCGACCGCCACCCCGGCGAGCGGCTGGTTCGCAAGGAGGAAGATCGTGAAATAGCCTTCGGAGTGGATGGTATTGAGCGCAAAGAAAAGTTGCGCCGCGGCGAGCCATGCGAATTCGCGGTGCCCGCTTGCCCCAAAGAAGAGCATGTTGAGGAAAATGAGGACGATGGCCCCGACAACGACCGCCGACACCATCGCGATATTGGCGCGGCGTTGCTTGAAGAAGGTGCCGTAAGTCTGGATCTTGAGCGGCATATAGGTCGAATTTTCCGAGAGGAAATCGACGACGAGCAGCTTTTCCTGTCCGGGATCGAGGACAAGCTCGGAACTGAAAGCCTGATAGGTCAGTAGATTTTCGCTGACGGCCGCGGGGTCGTTCCCGTCCACGATCGGTGACAGCGCGCCACCTGCAGCCTCGTATATCCGGATATATTTCAGCGATCCGCGTCCGGTGGTGAAAATCCAGCTCCCTTGGGAAGGCCCCTCATTGCGGACCTTCAGAACCACCGTTGTCTTCCTACCGGGCGGCCCGAAGTGGATAGTCGGTCCGTTTATCCGTTCACCCGCACGCTCGAGAAGCGTCGCCGCGTCCATCCCGCCCGGATCGGCAAGGCCGGTCCCATAGCGAATATAGGGTGCAAGCGAAGGCGCGTCGGCACCCGCTCGAAGCGCGACCGACGGGGCAGTCTCAGCATGCGCGGCGCCTGCAAAGATCAGCAGCGCAAGAAAGAACAGCAATCGCCCCATCGACATGGGACGAAGTGTCTTGCGGGTCGCCTCATCGGAGTCAAATGCAATTGAAATACCGCATCGCGCGTTCGGGCGGCCTGCCGCGTAAGCGCCGGAAAAGCTCACCCTCGGACGTTCGCCGACCACCCCAATAAACATTGGGTAGACGCAACCGCCTTGGCCAATATAGGCGCACCGCAACCGAAGAGATTGGTTTCCGGGCCGGTTCTCCGATCTTCGCGACCCTGATCGGACGGTTCGGTAAACGGGGCCGGGTGCCATTCGCGCCCGGCCCCGTTTCACGTGTGAAATCGCGACACCCATATTGACGCGAGATAGGTTCAATCAGCCGAAGCCAGGCAAAGAAACTGCAGCGCAAGTGTCCCCGTTCGGGCCGCCCCAAAACAAGCTCCGTCTACGAAGACAGGGTCGCTCCGCCCTCGCGCTTGCCGCGGCTTCGAGGACGCTCGGCCTTTGCGGAAGTCTCCAAGTGGAGTGCAACCGCCCAGCCCCATCCGCTAATTTCGATCACTTTTGAAGAGTGAAGCCATCCCATCCGGCGGACCAAGGTCAAGGAGCGCAACCGCTCGTCACCTGACACCCACGGCATGGCCTGCCGCGCGCGTGCCAATTCCGTCAAGCGACGGCTTTGTGATGCCGTCAATGCGCTGGCCGTCTCAAATGCATCCAACATATTGCCCCCATGCCGGGCCCCTCCCGCCCGTTTGCAACCCATGGCATGCTTGACCGCGGTGTGATGCCCCAAAAAAAATTGGGCCGGTCGGATTGCTGGGCGACCATGGGAGTGCGCCAGCTCGATCGTCGGCAAGGGTTTGCGAGACTTAGGGCGCCAAGCGTCAACTCTTGTCGTCAGGTCGCAACCTCAAAACGGCGTCACCGATGATGCAGGAGTGAAAGACAAGGAATCCGACAATGGCGTTTCGACCTCTGCGGGTTCGCCGGCAGCCGAACTCGTGGAGAAAGGCAAAGGCACGGACAGGCTAGTCGCTGGTTCCGTCGCGTGGGCTATCGGCTTTTCGTATCGGCCGCTCTTCAACGCCTCGATTTCTCCTTGCCGCATTTCCAGATAAAGAGTGCGTATCTCGACGTAGGGGTCGAGGCTCTCTTGCTGCAGGCGTAAGATCTCGGAATCGCGCTCGATACGATCGTTGAGCTGTCTGATTATGTTGGTTGGAATCGCATAGGCCGGACGGTCGAAAGGCTTCCCGACAGCGGTCGGCACAACGAGCAGATCGATGCTGTTGCCGGCCAAATCACGCAGGGTCGTCGGACCAATGAGCGGAAGGTAGAGAAAAGGGCCCGGTTTTACGCCGTAGAAGCCCATTGTGTTGGCAAAGCCATTGCGGCGGTAGGGAAGATTGAAAGGCTTAGTTTTTGCAACATCGAAAAGGCCCGCCACTCCAAATGTCGTATTGACCGCGAAGCGACCAAACGTCTCGGCAGCCTTGCCGATCTTGAACTGCAACAGGAAATTCAGAAAATTGACCGGCTCGCTGAGGTTCCGCAGCGCATTGCCAAGTCCGTCGCGAACGGGTTCGGGGACGATGCTTTGATAGCCTTTGGCGACGGGGGCGACAAACGCCTTATCGACCGACTGGACAATCGTATATGATGTTATGTTGACCCCTGCAGGGGGTCGCCCGGAGGTGCGTCACCGCGCGCGGTCACCAAAATGTCATCTGAAGACGCCGCGCTCTCCACAGCGGCCTTTTCCTCAGGCGTGGAAGTTACCTCGGGATCCGGAACCGGGATCACTTCGATTGGCGGCAGAACCACCGGCGGCAGCGGGTCGCTCGCCGCCAGATGCGCTTCCGTCTTAACTGCGTCATCCTGCATGACTTCGTTGGAGACTGGCGGTGTCCCGGACAGCAAAAGAAGCGCCGTCATGGCTGTAACGCTGCTCACGCGCGTAATCCCGCCGACACGAAAACCCTATATATCGCCCGCATTCGAAACCTCCCCCCGACGCTCAATCCGCCCATGACCGAAAGATGACCAATCCTAGTCCTACCGTCGGGCACCACGCGATCTAGCCAGTATTTTTTTGGGTTCGCATCCAGACCGCGGGTCTTGGAGCTGTCCGGCTCGGCCGGTAGGGTCGGGTCTGGCCGGCAGACTGTCAACTTGTGGCTCGGGCGATCGCGAACCGGACATTTCGGATATTAGCAGCGAGCCTGCGAAAGTTGAGCGGTTCACGGGTTGGAGAAAGAACCAACCTGCGTCGCGAAGCGTCGGAATCCCATCCGTCGGGGACGCTCGATCATCATTACCACCGACATCCGAATTTCATCCCCCGAGCGATTTCCGTATCCGTCCGAGCCGCTGCTGCAGTTCAGGATCTTCCGAACCGCCGCTCGCCTTGTCGGCGGTGTCGAGCAGCACTCGGACTTTCTGGCGATCGCCCAGTCCCAGGACCGCTTCCGAGCGCGCAACTGCGAGCGTCGCCGCGAAGTGCGGACGTCCGGTCAGTTCCGCTACCTTCTTTGAATCGACCGCTGAAAATGCCGACTCGGCGTCAGCGAAACGGCGGTTGGCTATAAAACATTCGCCGAGATAGAATCGAACCGTGTGGGTCAGGGCGTAATCGCGGCCGAATGCGCTCATGGTCTTTGCCGCCGCATCCTGAAGCAATGGCAGCGCCTCCCGCCGCCGACTGGTCTGGCACAGCGCCGATGCATAATCGTTCTGACCCACGATCGCCTGGTGCGAGAGCGGGCCGGCTTGCACAGCAGCTCCCTCCCAGACTCTTTTCGCTTCCGCGGCGGCCTCGTCATGGCGGCCCAGCGCTGCGAGGCTCTCGAACCGCGCCGAATGGAGAGCCAGGGTGAAGCGATGGTCGCGACCGAACCGCTTTTGCATCTCCGCAAGAAGCGCACCGCTTTCGCGGAGACTGCGGCCATGCTCACCGAGCATCGAGAGGGCATTGACCCAATGCTGGCGGGTCACCAGTGTATCGGGGTGCGACGCACCCCTTATACGGGTTGAATCGGCGACGATAGCGCGCGCCATCGGCTCCGCGTCCTTCACCTGCCCCAACCGCAACATCGTCAGCACCAGTGATGAACGCGCCTTGAGCAATTGCGTCGGCTGCACACGTGATCCCGACGCCGACCCGATTGCGACAGCCCGGCGAAACGCCTGCTCCGATCGCTCGACATCGGCCATATAGGCATAGGCACCTTCTGCCTGCGCGAACGCAAAACCGATGCGTCCATCGTTGGTTTTTTCGCCGAGCCGCGCCGCTTCCTTCGCAAGGGCGGCGCCAGCCGCGTCGAGGCGCTCGGGCTGGCCCGAAGTGGCGTCGAGATGAATGCTGCCGAGCGCCCGACCACGGCATCCTCGTTGTCGGTCTTGCCGGCCGCCTGGAACAGCGTGGCTGCGCGGGCATATTCGGCGCGGGCTGTGTCGAAGTCACTCCGCTGGTGGAAAGCACGCGCCACCGCGAGATGGAGCCGTGCCGCTGTTGCCGGCGATTTCGCATAACGTGTATCGATGCTCGCGCTCGCCCGTTTCACCGCGTCGAGAACCGTTTCCTCCGCACCCGATTTGGCGGGGTCGGGGCTCGACAGAATCTCTTCTGCAACAAAGGCATAACTTGTTTCGGCCTGATCAAGCGCAGCCAATGCGGCACCTCGCTGGTGCCATGCAAAAAGCCCGAAAAGGACAGAGGCGGCAAATCCCACCACCAAGCTCGCAAAAGCGAGCCGGATCCAGGGGCGTCTTGCTGCGCGCCTTTCTTCTTCTCGTCGCGCCCTTTCCCGATCGGCACTCTGCTCGGCCTCGATCCGAGCTTTGTCTTGCCTCTTTTCCAAGGTCTCAAGTCGTTCGGCGACCACAATGGCACTGGTGAGCCTCGCCTCGGGGTCACCTTCAGCCGCCGCCAGAATGTCGCCCCGCAGCACCGGATCGGCGATACGGCTCTCCCAACCCGGAGCGAGTGATGCGGAGAAATCCCCGACCGCCAATTGATAGAGGATCATGCCGATCGCGTAGATATCGCTCTTCACCGTCGGCACGGCATCGCCGACAAGTTCAGGCGCGCGATATGCCAGGGTACCCGAGCGCGGCTCGTCTCGTGCGAGGTCCGGATCGAGCGATCCCGGATCGGTAATCTGAAAGCTGGCGAACACCGTATCATCGAGGAGGCGGCCACTCCCGAAATCGGCGAGCCGGATCGTATCGATTCCGTCTTCGGACGCGACAAGGATGTTGGCGGGTTTCAGATCCTTGTGAAGAACGCCCAGGTCATGCATGCGCGCCACGGCCCGCGCGATCATCGCCGCCACTGCGAGGCGCTTCTCCAGCGGGATTTTCGGAAGCCCGCCATGTTCCGCCGCCCATGCGGTCAGATCGCGGCCGCCATAACCATATTCCAGAAAGAAAGGCGAAGCCTCGAAATTCCATTCAAGGAGAGGTGGCAGCGGAGCCGTCTTGCCGAGGCCTGCGAACAGCAGCCGCGTCAGCGCTGCCTCCCGCTTCAGACCGCGAAGCCGGTCGGGGGCATCGGCAAATTTGAAGACGCGCGTTTCACCGGTCTTTTCATGCCGGGCAAGCCAGACATCTTCGGCACCGCTGTCACCTAGCGGCTCAACGAGTTGCCACTGTTTGCGTCCCGGAACGATATCGCCTGCGAGGAAGGTAAAGCGCGGAGCGAGCGGGGCCTCGACGCTCTCGATCGCGACCGGGCTGGCGAGCTTGTAGCCGACGCGCGGAATCGTCTCGATGACCTGCTCGCGTCCGGCGCCGAGCGCCTTGCGCAATTTGGAGATAGCGGTCGGAAGCGAACCTTCGACGACCGTCACACCCGGCCAGACTGCGTCGAGAATCTCGTCCTTGGTAACGACCTCGCCAGCGCGTAGCAGCAGTTCGTGAAGAACCTCCAGCGGCTTGCCCTCGAGCGTCACCGTCTGCCCCTCGACGCGGAGCGCCCAGCTCGCCTCGTCGAACTCCGCACCCGAGAATTTCCAGAGCCTGCGCCGTCGGCGAGACGAGCCGGATTGCGTCATTTCTTTCCCCCTGCAAGCCGACTTTAGAAATTCTTTAGAGCCGGTTCAAGACTTTGAGGACGCTCGGGAATAGCCCTTCCGCTTCGGGAGGCACGTAACACCGGCGCCTTCGCCTTGTAGGAAAAGACCCTGTCGCCGGGCCAATCGCCCGAACGCTACGGCTGGTCTTCGGGGAGGAAAGGGGGGCGTATGAAGGGCAAGATTCTCGGATACGACGACGCGGCCGGCAATGGGGCGATAACCGCCGAGGACGGCACGCGCCACAAGTTCGAACGGGCCGATTGGCGCGGCGGCGAGAAGCTGCCAGTTTCTGGCATGACGGTCGATTTCGAAAGCGACGATGGCGCGGCACGGGAAATCTACCCGGTTACCGGCGCGGCACTGGCGGCGCTGGGAACGATCGGCGCCGATATTGGCGGACTCGCGGAATCGGAGCAGGGTGCCCGGATCGCCAAGTTGTTCACGAAATCCCTTGCTGTTCCGCTTGCCCTTGTCCTTCTGCTGGGATGCTTTCTTCCCGCTCTCGTCTCTCCGGTCCAGAGCGCGACCCTGATCGGTCTCGGCAACGCCATGGACGATCTCGGCCGCGCGGCGGCCGCGCAGGAAATGCTGGGCGGTGGCAAGTCGGGTTTCGACACAGTCCAGACCCTGCTCATTCTGCGCTTCTCCGCACCGCTCGCCGCGCTGTGGCTGCTGTGGTCCGCCTGGGCAGGTAAAGCCGAGCGCACGCCGATGCTGGTATCCGGCGCAGCGGCGGTCTTCGCCTTTCTGCTCGTAGTCATGCTGCGCTCGTCCATTCTGTCGATGGTTCCCGATTTCGCCCGCGAACGCATGGCGGCAGGCATCAGTCTCGGGCTTGGCACCTGGCTGCTTCTTCTCGTGGGAGGAGCTCTCATCGCCGCGGGTCTCGGCAAGATCCGCAACCCGCTCGCAAAGGATTGATATGATGAAATATGGCGCGACATCCTTGGCCGGCGCGGCCCTTCTCATGCTCGCGGGGTGCGGCGGTGCCGCCGAGGAAAAACCTTCCGAAACCCGCGACCTCGCAGCCGGCGAAGGCCCTTCCGGAGCCATGACCTATTTCGGCAAGAAAATCGAAGTAGCGTGTGGCGGCATTGCGATACCGCCGCGGCCCGAAGGCGGTCCCGTCGACGATCTGAGAGGGCTGCGCCTCGGCGTATCTCTCGATACCGCGATCCGGTTTGTCCAATGCCCCGACGGAAAGGAAGCCGACAGCATCCTTCTCGAAGGCGACGGCCCCCGCTTGTCGCGCGACGAGGCCGGGCTCAAGATCCGGAACTTCGTCAGGGTAGCGACCGGCCGCCATCAGGCGAGGTGGGGATCAACCGATGTCCTGAACTATAATCCGCGCACCCGTCTCGACCAGGTCGATGCGGAGTGGAGCCTTTATGCGGACGGCATGCCGGGGCAGGAGAAGCTCTATGCGCTCTGGCTCGCGCAACCGTTCGCGAAGGGCAGCGAGCCGACCATCGCATCGCAGCAGGCGGCGCTCGAGAAAAAATATGGCAAGCCTGCGCTTGTCGGCGACCGGGGCCAGTTGTTCTGGCTCCTTGGTCCCGATGGCAAACCACTTCCGGAATTTGATCGCGACAAGCTCCGCGAGTGCAGCGCCGGGATTTCGATCCATGGCACGCAGATGAACTGGCGCCCCGATTGCGGATTGACCATCGTGGCGCAGATCGAGCCCGCCTATGGCAATCCGCAACTCGCTCAGGGTGTCCGCGTCGCGATGATCGATGCCGCCCGCTATTATGATTATGAGGTCAATCGCTTTCCGCAGGAACGCGACGCGTATCGCGCCTCACAGGCGGCCGAGGCGGGCGCCAATGAAGGCGGGAAATTCTGATGCCCCGCGTCCATTTGCCACTCCTCTTGGGTGCGTCTCTCGCTCTCTCCCTCGCCGGCTGCAGCGACACTCCGGTTGCCGAGGGCGGCGCCACAGGTGCCGAAAAGCAAGTTGGCGCCTCGCTTGAGTCTGCGACGGCAACAAAGGCCGCCCCGGCGCCCGTCAACTGCGATAGCTACACCGACAGCCTGACGAACCGAGACTGGGCGATCGTCTACTACGGGATGACGGGCCTCACCCCGCCGCGCGAGAAATGGGCGGACGAAGCTCTCTCGGGCATCGACCGTTCACTCGGCGCGGAAGAAGCCTGGAAACGCGCCAATGCCCAGGTCGAATCCCAATGGAATGCCGTGAAGGATATTCGCTGCGTGACGCTGCGCACGCGGGCCGATCCGCAAGCTTATGATGCAACGCTCGGGGGCATCCCGCTCGGCGCGTTCGCGCCCGACGCTTTCTATCCGTTCCGCGACGGATCGCTGGATGTCGCGCTCAAATTCCGCAACGCGGACAAGGCGCGCATCTGGAAAATGACCGCGGACAAGGCTGCTGCCCTCAAGGCCGACAGCTGGCTCGGCAATCTCGGCCTCGCCATTCGTGTTCGCCTTGTCGCTTCGCGACCCAGCGGCAACGGCGGCACGATCGAGGGCGAGATTGTCGGGTTCGATCTCGAACCTTCCGAATATAGCCGTATCGACCGCGAAACGGTCACGGTGACGCCATGATCCGCTCCGCGCTCATGATATTCGCCGCGCTGGGAGTGTCGTTGGCCTCCCCTGCTCTGGCCCAGCAGACGGGGTCGGCAATGACCGTCGAAAGCGGCGGAACCGCAAAAGGATGCGTCGAGTGGAGCCATCAGACGCTGACCAGACCCTCGACCAGCAGCCCGGAAAGGCAGCTTGTCTATTTTCGGCTGGTCAATAGGTGCGGCCGCGAAGTGAGCGTCCTGATCGCCAGCCAGACCGCGGATTATGCGCAGCGCGTCGGCGACAATGGCGGGATCGTCCTGGAGCCGGGGCAAAGCTATGGCGATACCAAGACGATCCGGAATTATATCTTCTTCAACCCGCCGAAGGACCGCTTCCTGAACTTCTGGGTATTCCAGTCGGACCGCCGGTTCAATGCGTCGATCACCCCCGACATGAACCGTTGCGTTCCGGGGTTTCAACCCGCGCGTACCAGCAAGCGCCACTATCCTGCCTGCCCTCCCGCTTTCCGGTACAAATAGGACCCACAGATGCGCATTATCGCAGCCTTTGCACTTGCCTACCTGCCCATGGCCGCTCTCGCTTCCGCGCCGGCGGCCGCACAATCTTCAGGAAACGCCGCCACCATTCAGCAGGACATCACCGAACTCAAGCGCCTCTATGCCGAGCGGTTCGCAGCGACGCCGTTCCCCGGTCTGTACGAGATCGACCGCCCGATCCCCTATTCGCCACGCGAGACCGCTCCGATCCTCGTCACCCGCGGCGGCGAATATAGCTTCAACAACGGCAAGCTCGGTGCGCAGCGCGGCGACAATGGGGCCGCACTCTCGGCATCCGAATGGGGCAGCCTGATATTGAGGTGGCGCAGCGACATCCGCTATGGCGACCTGATCCAGCAGGGCGGCACGGGTCCGCTGCGCATGCTGCTTCTCTCCGCCTATGACTGCCCCTACTCCAAAAAGCTGGAGGCGGCGCTCGGTGCCGCGGGTACGCGCTATGCGATCGTCCCGAGCACCATCGCCACGGCGAACAAGCGCTTCCTTCCCGACATCTGGTGCAGCCCGGATCGGTCCGCTGCGTGGAAACAGGCGATTGCAAGCGGCGCCGTTCCACAACGCGCGAAAAGCGGATGCCGCTATGACAGCCGCTATTTCGCTACGCTCAGCGGGATGTTCGGCGGGTCGAAACCCACCGCGCTGTTCGCCGACGGCACGATCATCCGATCCCCCGAACCAGCCTATGTGAAACAGAAGCTTGCTGAACTCGCACGGACAGGCACTGCCTTTTAGCGGCAGATCCTCTCGCCGGGACATGGCAGCTTTTTGCAGAATTGACGGGGAATAAAATGCGCGCATCAAGCCTTTCTGTCGCCATTGCAGCGATGGCAATCGGAACGCCGGCGGCGGCCGCCCAGCCGGTTGCATCGCTCCCTGTTTCCAAGGGCTTCTGGATTCTTTCGACCGACCGCTGCGCAACCGCGACCAATGGTCAGGCCTATGATGGCGCGCGATGGGGACAGATTTATTATTATGGCGAAGGCGCTTCCCTGGGACCGGTCGGCGAGATGGAGCGTATCGTCAAGACCACGGCGCTCAAGGACGGATTTACCGACCTCCGCTTTCCGGACGCCGGAGGTCTGGGCTATTTTCGCATCAAGTCCCTGGGCGGCGATCGCGCGATCTGGCGGGTCGGTGCGCCGTCGCGGGATCGCTTCGAGATACTAGACGATACGCTTGTACGATGCGACTTCGCAGCCCTGTCCCCGAAGATGCAAAAGGCGGTTCGCCAGTTCGCGCCCGCGCTCGCGGTGGCGACTTCCGCGGCGGCAACGACTGCCTCCTCGTCGCAGCCCTCGTTACCGTGGGAAGTGCAACCCGTCTCGTCCGGCAAGGCCGCGATCTTTTCCGGAAGTGGGCTGACGAAAATGATGGGACTCGTTTGCGAAGCCGATGGGGGCGCGACGTTTTACACTCAGCTCCATACGAAGGCCCGCGGGACGCGGCTGACTGTTACCTTCCGTGACGATGACGGCGGGCAGCCACAACTCGTGCTGGGTCATGTAGCCCAAACCGACGTCTGGACCGGGCCGGCAAGTTCGGCGGTCATCCAATCCCTCTTCCATGGCAACGCAATCACGGTTGATTTCGGAACCATGGGGAAAGACCGCATCTCGTTGGCCGGTTCGAGCAAGACTATTCGAGAGGCCCTGGGTCCTTGCCTTTACACCCCCGCTTCGCCGCCGCCTCCGCCCGCCGCGCCGCTGGGCATATCGCCTGGTTATTATGTCGAAGAAGGCTCGCTATGCGGAGATGCGATCGGGGTCTTCTATTATGACGGGCGCCGGTACGGGATGATCTATGATCGAGCGGACGAACCCGGAATTATCGGCGCTGTCGGCAAGCCGAGCAAATCCAAAAATGGCTGGATCATGACGGATGGCTCGACGGTGGAAGCCATAAGTTCGGGGCGGATCAAATGGTCCTTCGAGGAGGGGGCGGCCTATCGCCTGTGTCCGGCCGGTGCGATCGAACCGTCCAAGCGGGTTCGGTAGAATCGTTTCTGCCGGCGCTGGCCGATGGCGGAAGTTATAACGAGGTCGCGGCGCTTAATTCGCTGTCGCCGTGCGCTATTGCCCGCTCCTGCCCATCAATCCTGCCTCGCTTAACAGCAGTTCCGCCCGCAATTTGGCTTTCAGTATCTTGTTGGCCCCGCTCAGCGGCATCGGTTCGGTTCGAATTTCCAGCGTCCGCGGACATTTATAGTGGGCAATGCGGTCGCGGCAGTAATCAATGATCCCTTGCGCCTCCACTTGAGCGCCCGACTTGAGCCTGACGACCGCATGCACCGCCTCTCCCCAATGCGGATGGGGGCGACCGAACACCGCACACTCCGAAACGGCGGGGTGCGTCGCGATGGCATTTTCCACCTCCTGCGAATAGACATTCTCGCCGCCCGATATGATCATGTCCTTGAGCCGGTCGACGACATGGAGATAGCCATATTCGTCGAAGTAACCGGCGTCCCCGGTATGCATCCAGCCGCCGCGCAGCGCCTCGGCCGTCAGTTCGGGCTTGTTCCAATATCCGAGCATCCGGTTCGGCCCGCGCGCGACGATCTCGCCGGTTTGTCCATCGTTCAGCCGGTTTCCGTCGAGGCCAACCACCGCGACGTCTGCCAGCAGGACCGGTTGCCCCGCCGAGCGAAGAAGACCGGGCCTGCGATTCTCGGGCAAATGGTCGCGCCATCCCAATATCGTCACGACCGGCGACAATTCGGTCATGCCATAGGATTGGAGGAAGCGGGCCCCGGGAAGCGCGGCCATCATCTCGTCGAGCAGCGCCTCGGGCATCGGCGCCGATCCATAGGAGATGACGCTGAGCGATTGCATGTCGCTTTCGGCAAGCGCCGGTTCGTCGAGCAGCGCGCGGAACATCGTCGGCACGAAGGTCGCGTGCGTTATGCCCGTCCGCTCGATCTCCGCAATCACCTCCCGCGCGACGAAGCGCGGCAGCAAGACGTGGGTCGCACCGACATGGGTCACGGAAAAAAGCCGCGCCGCCGGCGCTACGTGAAACAACGGCCCGTGGTGAAGATGCACGCTGGTCTCGTCCAGGTCGAGCGCGCCGACGGTGTTGAGCGTGTTCGCGATGAGGTTCATGTGGCTGAGCATCACGCCCTTCGCCGCACTCGTCGTCCCGCTGGTATAGAGTATGCAGGCCAGGTCGTCGCCCTCACGGCCGGCATCGTCGATGGGCGTCGCGGCCGCCAGCTCCGCCTCGAAAGCGACCGCCCTGCCGGACGCGTCGGTCTCGCCGGCCCATATAATGGGGGGATCTCCGCCCGCCGCCTGCCCGAATGCGGACGCAAAATGTCCGAAGCCATCGCCCAGAATGATGATCGACGGGGCGGCATCGGCGACCTGCGAAACCAATTCGCTCTCCGACAGACGGTGGTTCAGCGGCACCACCACCCCGCCGGCGTGGATGGCCACAAAGAAGGTCTCGATCGAACGATGCGTGTTCAGCGACAACAGAATAACGCGGCCGCCATCGACCAGGCCCCGCGCGCGCAAGACGGCCGCCAGGCGAGCGACACGGTCGGCGGTCTCGCGCCACGAGAAACGCTTGGCGCCGTCGATGACCGCCACACCGTCGGGGCGCAAACGGATCGCGCGGCGCAGTCCCTGCGTCAGACTGGGCCGATTGGGTTCCGTCATTGCCCGGTCCCCGCTTCAGTCTTCGGGCGCAATGGAGACACGCAGACCGGCAAGCGCCTCATCCACCGGCAATTGGCAAGACAAGCGGGAGGTCGGACTCCGGTGATCGCTGCTGTCGAGGAGATCATCTTCATCGGCGCCGATCGGCGGCAGGGCTGCGGCAAAGTCCGGATCCACGATAACGTGACAGGTGGCGCACGAACAGCACCCGCCGCATAGCGCGAGAAGTTCGTCGAGGCCCGCGTCGCGGATCGCCTCCATCACGCTCACTCCGGCGTCGGCCGCGACGATATGCTCTGTTCCGGACCTGTCCACGACGACGATATCGACCATATTACCTCCCAGTGTCCGGCCCGGCCCCGCCCGCAAGATCGCGCAATCGCCGGACCTCGTATTTATTTTGTTCGGATGGTCGATTTATATCGGATGGCGCACGGTGCAACTGCTTTTTGCGATTCCATCAAACGGCCTACGGAGAGGCGGCCGGATGAACATGGCGCGCGAAGTCGACGGCACCCATCGAGCTGTTAAGATACAGCCGCCCCAGCATTCTATCCCAATAATTTTGCGAACCCTCGGCCAGTCGCCATTCGTGCAGGCGGCGCGTGAAGAAATGAAGGTCATGTTCGGCGCTGATCCCGATCGCTCCGTGGATCGCATGCGCCGTCGCGGCAACGCGCGACGCCGACCGCGCCGCGACCGATTTGGCCGTCGCGGCAGCCGCCAGCGACACGTCCGGGTGAGCCGAATAGCCGAGCTGAGCGGCAATCCGCGCCGCGACAAGATCCTCCGCCATCACAGCCAATTGCTGCTGCACAGCCTGCTGCCTCGCGACGGGCTTGCCGAATTGCACCCGCTCGTTCGCATAGGCCGTAGTCATCGCGGCGATCCGGTCGATCGCTCCCGCGATGAGCGCGGCGCGCAGGATGGCGGCGAATATCCGCAGTCCCCCGACCGGCGCGAGCAGCTGCGATCCGATGGCTTCGTCGGGCCATGACAGCCGTGCGGCGAGGCTGCCCGCGATCTCGACCGGCCTTGCCGACACGTTGGATATGTCGAGCAACGCCAAGCCTCCGCTGCGCTCGACAAGGGCGTGCGCAGCCGTCCGGCCAAGCGGGACGATCGCCGGAACACCGGGTTCGGCGACCACCAGCAGAATGGCTCCATCCGGCGGAACGATGCCGCCCGCGCGGAGCAGCATCCGCGCGAGCATCGTTTCGCCGATCGCGAGCGGAACGGCGTGACGGCCGCAGGCTTCCCAAAGCGGGCCGACGTCGGCAAGCGACAGGCCGAAGCCACCATCCTCGGCGGCGACGAGCGCATCGAGGAAGCCGGACGCGGCGACGGTGTCCCAATGCGGTGCCGTCGCGCCACCGGTCTCGATGCTCCGTACCGCGTCCAACGGGAGGGTGGCGACCAGCATCCGTTCGAACGGTTCCAGAAAGGCGCTCACCGGAGGCCATCCCGCGGGCGATGATCCCGCGCAATATCTCCCGGGTTCCACCGCGAAGCGAAAAACTGGGCGCGATATGGGTCATATAGACGAGCGTGCGGTGCAGATTCTCGTCGATCGGCTCGTCGGGATGGCCCGCCAGATCGTCACCGATCGCCAGGGGCATTTCCTGCTCCAGACTGGTCCCCAGGTCCTTGACCAATGACGCCTCGAAGACCGGGCTTTCGCCTGCGGCGAGCCGGGCTGTGCATGCCAGCGACATGGCGCGAAGGACGGAGAGCCGCGCCATCATCGCGCCCGCCAATTCGGCGGCGGCGGTGTCGTGGGGGCGGACGCGCCGGATATGCCCGGCCCAGGCGTCCAGCAGGATCACGCTGGAATAGATGCGCTCGGGACCGCTTCGTTCGAACGCGAGTTCGGCGGAAACCTGGCTCCACCCCGCACCCTCTTCGCCGATGAGCGCGTCGTGCGGCAGCAGCACATCGTCGAAAAAGACCTCAGCGAAATGGCTGTCCCCCGCCAGATCCTCAATCGGACGGATCGTCACGCCCGGAGCCTTGAGGTCGACGATCAGCTGCGAAAGACCAGCATGGCGATCTTCGGGCCGCCCCGATGTCCGGACGAGCGCAATCATATAGTCGCTAGCATGTGCGTATGTGGTCCAGATTTTCTGGCCGTTGAGCCGCCATCCGTCGGCGCATCGCTCGGCCCGCGAACGGACGCTCGCAAGATCCGAGCCCGAACCCGGCTCGCTCATGCCGATGCAAAAGACCGTTTCGCCGCGGCATATCCGCGGAAGGTGATGCGTCCGCTGTGCCTCGCTGCCGAAACGGAGGATCAAGGGCGCGCTTTGCCGGTCGGCGATCCAATGCGCCGCGACGGGGGCGCCGACGGCGAGCAATTCCTCGACGACGACGAACCGGGCGAAAGCGCCGCGCCCCCCGCCGCCATAGCGTTCGGGCAAGGTCAGGCCGAGGAAGCCGGCCGCGCCCAGTTCACGACTGAATGCCGCGTCGAACCCCGACCAGGATCGCGCGCGCCGATCCGGTGGCAGCGTAGCCGCAACGCTCTGCGCAATCGTCCTGATGGCGGGACGAAGCGCTTCATCGGCATCCGGAATGGCCGAGATGGTCAGGTTTTCGAACAATAGGGCGCTCCTGAAAGCGATGGCGGCATAGGCGAGCCGCCGGGCCATGCGCCTCCTGACCCATATTCATCTAATACTATATTCAATCATAGTATTTCGATCTGAATATAAGTTGGCCGTAGCCACAAAATTGTTCACTCGGTCAATACAGCTTGCTACCCACCATGGAGCCTGTGTAACGAAAGCGTGTGGCGCCCTCCCCCAAACCCTGGCCCGGCTCGTTGGCTCCCTTCGGCTTCCCGGTCTTTCGGGCGATCTGGCTTGCCAATTTGGCCTCGACGATCGGCGCGATGGTCCAGTCGGTGGGTGCCGCCTGGCTTATGACCGAACTCACGCCGTCGCATCACCTTGTGGCACTGGTCCAGGCCAGCGTCACGATCCCGGTGCTGGTGCTGGGGATATTCGCGGGCGTCATCGCCGATCATTATGACCGGCGCGGCGTGATGCTCGCCGCGCAGATTACGATGCTGATTGCCTCCACCGCTTTGACCCTTTTCACCCTGTTCGGCGCCATCGGGCCTTACCTGCTTCTCAGCTTCACGATTGCGATCGGTTGCGGCTTCGCGCTCAATGCCCCCGCCTGGCAGGCGTCGGTTCGGGTGCAGGTCGACCGGCAGCATCTTCCGCAAGCCATCACCCTCAACACGATTGCGTTCAACCTGGGACGCAGCGTCGGTCCGGCGCTCGGCGGGCTCATGCTCTCGCTTCAGGGGCCGGCGGCTGCCTTTGCGTTCAACTCGGCAAGCTATATTGCGCTGATCGTCGTTCTGCTCCGCTGGCGGCCCGATTATGTCAGGCCCGAGCGCAAGCCCATCCTCGCGGCGGTGCGGGAGGGTCTGGTCTTTTGCGCCGGCTCCAGTCCGGTTCGCCGCATCATGCTTCGCGGCTTCACCTTCGGTTTCGGCGCGATCAGCTTTCACGCGCTGCTCCCCTCGCTGGTGCGCGATCAAAGTTTCGGGAGCGAATTGATGTTTGGGTTCGGTCTTGGCGCCTTCGGGGTCGGCTCTATTCTCTGCGCGATCTGCATCGGTGACGTGCGGCGGCGTCTTGGCACCGAAAAGATTCTGGCTGCGTCTTGCGTCAGCTATGCTGCGGCGATGGGGATGCTCGCCTATGCCGGACATCCCGCCGTCATTCTCGCCGCCGCCGCGGTGGCCGGGACCGGCTGGGTGGCGGCGCTCACGACCCTGAACATCGCCATGCAGCTGCGATCGCCCGATGCCATTCTCGGGCGCTGCCTCTCGATCTATCAGGCTGTCACGTTCGGCGGCATGGCGGCCGGCGCCTATATATTGGGTCTCGCTGCAGACCTGATATCGCTGAAGGCCGCGGCACTGATCGCCGCAGCTTGGCTGCTGGCCACGGCACTACTCCTGCGCTTCGCGGCCCCTATGCCGACCCGCGATGAAGGGCGGGTGGACCCATGACAATTTCAGGTCGCGAGCCTCTTTACCGCCGCGATCATTTGCTCTACTAAATCGACCTACTGGGAAATTTAATAACAGATAATAGGACTTCACGGGAGAGATATTGGTGACAGACGATATACGGTTCGACGGCCCCAAGCCCGCCAGCGCGAGCCTTCACGAGGCGGCCGGGCGGATCGGCGCCCTGCCATCGCACATCAAGCCCGTGGCCGACAGCATGCATGTTTTCGGGCGCGCCTTGCCCGTTCGCTGCCCTCCCGGCGACAATCTCTTCATCCACCGCGCACTGGCCGACGCAGCCGCCGGCGATGTCCTTGTCGTCGATTGCGGTCCTGGCGACGACTATGGCTATTGGGGAGAAATCATGGCGACCGCGGGCATTGCACGCGGCGTCGCCGGCCTTGTCATCACCGGCGGCGTCCGCGACAAGCTGGCGTTGGTCGAGCTTGGTCTTCCCACCTTTTCGGGCCGTATCTGCATTCAGGGTACGGGCAAGAATGCCGACCTCGACGGCGCGGTCGGCGAGCCTGTCCGCATTGGTGCAATCACCGTGCGACGCGGCGATATCGTTGTCGGCGATGCCGATGGCGTGATGATACTCAACCCCGATGTCGCGCCGGCATTCATTGCCGCCGCCTTTGAGCGCGATGCCAAGGAAGCGCAGATCCTCGACCGCGTCCGGGCCGGCGAGCTTACGCTCGACGTCTATAATCTCTGACGGGCGGCGCCGACGATGCTCACAACCGGCACTTGGCCCCGCTATTCGGTCGATCTGTTTCAGGACGACGCGCTGAACGACCCCTTCCCGCATTATCATGCGATCCGCGAACTCGGCGCCGCCGTGCAGCTCGATATCCCCGACGTCGTCGCCATCGGGCGCTTCAAGGATGTGCAGGCGGCGCTCCGCAATCCCGAAATCCTGATTTCGGGCGAAGGTGTCGGCTTCAATGCGATCGCCAACGCTCCGATACCCAACCCGCCCACGATCCGCTCGGACGGCGCGCGCCATCGGCGGCTGCGCAGCGTACTCTCAAAGCCACTGATGCCGGCTGCTCTGAAAGAACGGCGCGATATGCTGAAGGCGATGATCGCGACCCGGATCGATGAACTGGTCGGCGGCGAAACATTCGACGCCGTGACGACGGTTGCACAGCATTTGCCGCTTCAGGCTGTGTCCTATCTCGTCGGCCTGCCAGAAGAGGATCGGCAGCAAATGCTGCGTTGGGCGTCGGCGTCGTTCAATTCCGCTGGCCCCTACACCACGATCGATACGGATGACCCCGAGCTCGCGGCCGATCTGGAAACCACATTGTCGGTGAAGGCCTATTTCCAGTCCGTCGATCGCGCCCATCTGCGGCCGGGTTCATGGGCCGCATCGCTGTTCGATGCGGTCGATGCCGGCAAGCTGGAAAAGCCCGAAGCGCATGCCGCGATCAGCGGCCTTGTCCTGCCCAGCCTGGACACCACCATTTATGCCAAGGGCAACCTTCTGTACAATCTGGCGAGCAACCCCGACCAATGGGCCGCCTTGAAGGCCGATCCGTCGCTCGTGCCGAGCGCCGTGCTCGAGGGGGTTCGGCATAGCGCCGTCGTGCGCTGGTTCTCGCGCGTTGCCGCCAGTGACTATGACGTTGGCGACGTCCAGGTTCCTGCCGGGACGCGCGTCATGCTGCTCTATGGATCGGCGAACCGCGACGAACGCCGATATGCCGATCCAGACCGCTTCGACGTGACCCGCAACCCCGTTTGTCAGCTTGGCTGGGGAACCGGCCCGCATATGTGCGCGGGCATGCATCTCGCTCGTCTGGAGATGGAAGTGATGCTCGAAGCCTTGCTCGACCGCGTCGAGACCATCGAAGCGGGCGAACCGCGGCTAGGCAATAATCGCAGCCTTTACGGGATCGACCACCTTCCGATGCGCTTTACCTGACGGCTGCATCATGCGGAGTGATCGACGTCGTTCAGCGCGGCGATCTCCGCCTCGGTCAAACCCGCCTCGCTCAGCAATTCGGCATTATGCTCGCCAAGCCGGGGGGCGTGATGGCGCAGCGTATAGGGTGTCTTGCCGAACCTGGTGGGCGCGCGGATCGATCGGTAGGCCCCTTCGCTCGGATGATCTTCCATTCTGAAAAATTCCACATCGTTCAGATGAGGATTGTCGACGAGATCGTCGAGGTTGAACATCGGCATGCACGCAATGGACATCCGATCGCAAATCTCGATCCATTCGGCCGTCGTGTGCCGCAGCGCCGCATCGGCGATAATGCCGTAAAGCTGGTCGATGATCGCGGTGCGGCGATCGACCGTCGATGTCGCGGGATCGTCGGCAAGATCACGGCGCCCGATGTGGAGCAGGAAATCCCGCCAGTTCCGGTCGGTGTAGGGCAGGATACAGACAAAGCCGTCCTTTGTGCGATAAGGCTTGCGGTTGGCGCTCAAAACACGGGCGAAGCCCATCGGCGCAAGCGCGGGCTCGAAAGCGGCGCCGCCCATATGTTCGATCATGTTGAATTCGACCATCGTCTCATACATCGGCACCTCGACCGCCTGCCCGCCCCCGCTACGCGCGCGGTGGAAAAGCGCCGCCAGAACGGCGTTGGCGATCGCCTGCCCCGCTGCCTTGTCACAGATCACGGTCGGCAAATATCCCGGCGCGCCATGCATCGCGCGTTGCAGGGCGGCGAGCCCCGACCCTGCCTGAATCATGTCGTCATACGCCGCCTTGCCCGCGTACCGGCCCCCGCTGCCGAAGCCATAGGCACCGCAATAAACGATGTCCTCACGCAGCGACCGGACGCGCTCATAATCATAGCCCAGCCGCTCGATCGCCTGCGGGCGCAAAGCATGCAGAAAGACATCCGCCCCCGCAATCAGCCGGTCAAGTGCATCGCGCGCGTCGGGGCGTTTGAGGTTCAGCTGGACCGAGCGCTTGTTTCGATTGAGATGAAGGAACATGCCCGACATGCCGGGGTTTCGTGCTGGGTGGTAGGCCCGCAATATGTCTCCCTCCGGCGCCTCGATCTTGATGACGTCGGCTCCCATGTCGGCAAGAATATGCGACGCGAACGGCCCCATCACCACATTCGTCAGATCGATGATCCGGACCCCGGCCAGCGGTCCTCCGGCTTCTGGCTCTCCGCCCGCTGCCACATTCATTCGGGGCGACCGGCAATCAGGCGGCTGACGACGTAGCTCAGCACCAATACGCCCGCTTGGTTGGAGACCTTGATGCGCGAACGAACCACCGCGCGCCCGCTCCGCGATGTCGGGCGCACCGCCTCGATCTCGACGATCGCCGATATGCTGTCGCCCACGAAAACGGGCGCATGAGCCGTCATCGCGACTTCGAGCAGTGCCAAGCCCGTACCTTGTACGAGCGTTTGCATCTGCATCCCCTCAATGAGTCCGTAGGTCAGAGCCGCCGGGACGATCCGTCCATCGACGGCCTCCCTTCATAGGCTTCATCGATGACAAAACCTCGAGCATCCCGGTGCAGGATATGAAATTGACGAGGTCGGTTTCGGTGACGGTCCGGCGAAACGTCCTGAAACGGTCGCCGACGACAAGCTCCTGCCAATATGGACCCTGCCCCATTTGCTTGACGTCAGCGTCGCCCATAGTTGCTCTCCCGGTTTGCAATTCCAAGGATGATAGGCGCGCGCAGCTTTCATCTGAAATATTCAGATATTGCCCGGCCATACGAAAAAGATATGTCCGGTAAAAAGGAGCATGTCATGGACCTCAGGCAATTGCGTCAGTTCGTCACGATCGCGCGAACAGGAAGTTTTGTGAGCGCGTCGCGCGAACTATCCATCGCCCAGCCGCCGCTGACCGTTTCGATCCGCCGGCTTGAAGAGGCACTGGATTTGCGCCTGTTCGATCGCCACGCGCGCGGCGCCGAACTGACCGAAGCGGGTCGCGCTCTCGTCCTTCCGGCGAGCGAGATCATCGCGCGCGCCGCCGATCTCAAGCGGCTGGCGGGCGATATCAAACAGGGCCAGCGCGGGCATCTGCGGATCGGCTTCGTGGGATCGGCGAGCTATGGTTTGCTGCCCGAACTGCTTCGCGAATTTCGGTCCCGCTACCCCGACGTTGATCTCAATGTGATGGAAATGACATCGCAGCAGGCGCTGCAACGGATCGACAGACGCGAAATCGATATCGGCCTGGTGCGCGCGCCGATCCTCTATCGAACCGAGGCGCAAATCGTTCACAGCATCGCCGAACCCATGATGCTGATGGTTTCGGCCGATCATGAGCTCGCCAACGAAACCGCCGTACGGCTCGAAGCACTGCGCGACCAACAGTTCATCCTTTATGATCTGGGGGCTGTACCCAATATGCGCGCGATCGTCTGTTCGGCCTGCGAAGCGGCAGGTTTTACCCCGCGCGTCGCGCATGAAGCGTCACAGATCCACGGGCTGATCGCGCTGGTGGAAGCCGGGCTGGGTATCGCCCTTCTTCCCGCTAGTGTGCAGCGAGCAGGGCCGGGGCGCGGCCGCTTCCTCGACATAACCGCCGCGAACAAGGCCATCGAAACACGGATCGCCCTCGCCTTGCCCGGCGGCGAGATATCACCGCAGGCGCAGCACTTTCTCGCGATCGCAGGCGAATATGCACGCCACGATTGATCCGCCGCCTGTCAGGTTGCGGCGGCGGCGAGCGGAAAGTCGCGGCGGCTGGAGCGCGCTGCCAGGAGCAGGAGGATCGCACCGGGAAGTGCTCCGACGAGCGCGACGGCAGCGATGCCGATGCCTGGATAGGTCTCCGCGAGCGACGAACCTGTCATAGCGCCCAGGGTTGTAGGCCCGATCCCAAGGCCGAGCAGCGTGATGCTCATCAGGCAGAGCGCCGACATGGTCGCGCGCATGCGTCCCGGCACCAGCAACTGGAAACTCGCGAGCACCGCCGCCGTCGTACCCGTCAACAGGAACAGGCCGAAGGCCGTAAACAGGACGAAAGGCACCGCCGTAGGCATGAACGACGCAGCCGATATCGAAACCGCAGCGGTCAATGCTGCAAAGCCGCCGCAAAGCGCGATGGCCGCCCGAACGCCACGCCGCGCAAGAAATTCGGCAGCGAGCGGCACGCAAAGCGACCCCAGAAAGCCGGTCAAAAGCTTGACCGGACCGAGCAGGTACCCGGCCTGTTCGATAGTATAACCATAGCGCGTGCCGAGATAGGTCGGAAGCCACGCGACGAGCGCATACCCCGGTATCTGGCACATGCCGGCACCGATGATCATGAAGCCATAGATGCTGAATCGACCTCGGATGAGCGCGAATACTTCGCCGATCGACGGGACCTTGTCGCCATCGCCTTCGGTTCGCGCCGGTTCGCGCGCGACGAGGAAAAAGATGATCCCGATCAGCAGGGCCGGGATGCCCACTGCAAAGAAAACCAACTGCCAGATTTGATGTCCCCAAAGCATGCCATCGACGAGGCGGACGTCCAGATAGGCGATGAGCGCTGCGCCCAGAATATAAGCGCCGCCCGACCCCAGCATGCCGCAGGCCGAATAGAAGCTCGCCGCACGGTTCCGAAGATGCCGCGGGAACAGGTCGCCGATCATCGAATAGGCCGACGGAGATAGCGCCGCCTCGCCGATCGCGAGTCCGATGCGGAACAGGATCAGCATGGCATAGCTGGCCGCAAAGCCCGATCCGATCGTCGCAAGGCTCCACAGGATGACGCCTGCGAATATGAGTTTGCGGCGATCATACCGATCGGCAAGTCTTGCGAGAGGCAAGCCCAGGACGCCGTAGAAGATAGCGAAAGCTGTCCCGAATAGCAGCCCCAGTTGGACGTTGCTGATGTCGAGATCGGCGCGCAGGGGCTCTACCAGCAGCGCGAGGATGAACCGGTCGACGAACGACATGAAGTAAAGGAGCCCAAGAAGGATCAAGGTGGCCCAGGCACGCCACCGCTCGACGCTTGGCGCCCGCTCGGCCGCCTGTTCCATTACCTCGTCGCGCATTTCCAGTCTCCCGTACGGCCGCCGTCTTGTTCCCGGCAGCAAGCGCTGCGGGCGGCGTATCTAGTTGTTCGCGCCGTCCCGCGTCTGAAGCGCATGATAGTTTGCAGCCTTGCGCGCCTCGTCGAGGCGGCTGCCGCGCGCCACCGCGTCGCGGATCGTCTGCTCGGCGGCCTCGATCGCTTCGGCAATCTCGATCACCTCACCCACACGGCCTTCTGGAATGGCAAGGACGCCATCGGCGTCGCCCACCAGCCAATCGCCGGGCGCGACACGGACCCCCGCGACCTGCACCGGGACGTTATAGGCATCGGCGGTCACCCGATCCTTGCCGGTCCGCATCGTCACCGCTTTCGAAAACACGGGATAGCCAAGCTCGACGCAGCGATCGCTGTCGCGGCAAACGCCGTCGATAACCGTTGCGGCGATGTCTTTGCTATGCGCGACGAAGGTCAGGATGTCGCCCCAGACAGTCGTATCGAGGCGCCCGTCATTGTCGATCACAACGACCTGCCCCGGCTCGACATCGTCGATATAATCACCGACCGATCCGCCGGTGAGGCCGACCGGGAGCATGCGGATCGTGAAGGCGCGGCCCGCGAACCGCATCGACCGCACGACCGGCATGATGCCGAGCGCCTGTCCCTCGATCCCCAGCCTGTCGAGCGCATCGGACAGGGCGGTGACCCCGACTGCATTCAGCCTCGATACCAGATCCCCTTCAGCCGCCATTCCCATCGCCCTTCTTCAACATGTCTTCGTAATTGGCGCCCATCACCTGATCGATCGGAACCCCCGCATCGATATCGTGCGCCATCGCCTGTTCGCGGCGGAAGATGTCCTCAGCGACTTCGACGATGCTCTCTGCCTCTGCCGCCGGCAGAAATACGACACCGCTGCCATCCGCGAGAACCCAGTCGCCGGGGCCGACTGCGATACCCGCAACGGTGATCGGCTGATTGAAGCCATGTTCGGCAACGCGGCCACGGGCGGTGACCGGAACCGCGGCCTTGCCAAAGACCGGCAGGCCCAGTTCGCGCGCCTCGTCGATG
>JACDQN010000012.1 GCA_015657575.1 Sphingopyxis sp. | reverse complement strand
GCTGCAGTGAATGGACAACGGCCGCCTGACCGACCACCTACGGCAAGACCGTCGACTTTCGCAACGTCATCCTGATCATGACGACCAATGCGGGCGCCAGCGACATGGCGCGCGAGTCGATCGGTTTCGGTCAATCGACGCGCGAGGATGTGCAGGAAGAGGCGGTGAAGCGCATGTTCACCCCCGAATTCCGCAACCGCCTCGATGCGATCGTGCCCTTCGGCTATCTGCCGCCCGAGGTTGTCGCGCGCGTCGTCGACAAGTTCATCCTCGAGCTCGAGCTGCAGCTCGCCGACCGCAACGTCCACATCCAGCTCGACGATGCGGCGCGCGAATGGCTGACCGGCAAGGGCTATGACAAACTCTATGGCGCGCGTCCGATGGGCCGCCTGATCCAGGAAAAGATCAAGCAGCCGCTCGCCGAAGAATTGCTCTTCGGCAAGCTCATCCATGGCGGCGAGGTCAAGGTGAAGATGAAGACCGGCGAGGACGCCCATGTCGGCAACCTGCTGACCTTCGAAATCACCCCTGCCGCGCCCAAGGCGGGCAAGGGCAAGGCGAAGGCCGACAAGGCGAAGAAGGCTGCTGAGTAAGCCCGGTTGAAATTCTTGAGCGGCGGCGTTATAACAATCGTATGAACACGCCGCTCAAGATCACTAAAGTCGGCAACAGCGCCGCCGTCATCCTGCCTAAGGAGCTTTTGGCGCGGCTACGTGTGTCGTTGGGCGACACGCTCTACGCGACCGAAGCGCCCGATGGAATTCGCCTGACGGCGGCTGACCCGGACTTCGAAGAGAAAATGGCCGCGGCCGAAGCGATCATGCGAGAAGATCGCGATATTCTCCGCGTTCTTGCCAAGTGACCGACGACGCGAGGGCCGAGCCGCGATGGCTCGGCATTGATGTTGCGCTGGCCGTTCACGACCGGCAACTAGCTGAACATGGCGGCATAGCCGGGGTCCGCGATCCCGGCATGCTAGAATCGGCGTTGGCAAGGCCCGTCAATCGATGGGCATATGGCGAAGACGATCCGGCGAAACTGGCAGCAGCCTTCGCTTTCGGTATCGCCCGAAATCATCCTTTTGGCGATGGCAATAAGCGAACAGCATGGGTTCTTGCCCGACTTTTCCTCGCGATCAACGGGCACGACCTCCGTTTCGAGGCGCAAGATGCCATCGACGCGATGCTGGCACTCGCTGCAGGCACACTCTCTGAGGCAGCCTTGGCTGATTGGTTTCGGGACCGTCTCGCTTTTTGAGGCCCTCTCCCCTATATGGAAACCATGTACGACTATGTCTCCATAACCGCCGACGACGTATCGGCGCCCGCCCGCGTCCGCGATGGCACGATCAAGCTGCATGACGAGGCGGGCTTTGCCGGGATGCGCAAGGCGGGGCGGCTGTCGGCCGAGATCCTCGACGCGCTCGTTCCCTTCGTGCAGCCCGGCGTGACCACCGCCGCGATCGACGACCTTGTCCGCACGATGATGCTCGACGGCGGTGGCATTCCCGCGACGCTCGGTTACCGCGGCTTCACGCACAGCTGCTGCACCAGCATCAACCACGTCGTCTGCCACGGCATTCCCGACGACAAGCCGCTGCGCGACGGCGACATCGTCAACATCGACGTCACCACGATCATCGACGGGTGGCACGGCGACACCAGCCGCATGTATCTGGTCGGCGACGTGCCGATCAAGGCGAAGCGCCTCGTCGATGTCACCTATGAATGCCTGATGCTCGGCATCGAGCAGGCGAAGCCCGGCAACCGCATGGGCGACGTCGCGCACGCGATCCAGAGCCATGCCGAGCGTCACCGCTATTCGGTCGTCCGCGACTTCTGCGGCCACGGCCTTGGCCAGATGTTCCACGACGCGCCCGAGGTCGTCCACGCCGGACGTCCCGGCACCGGGCCGGAGCTCCGCCCCGGCATGTTCTTCACGATCGAGCCGATGATCAACACCGGCAAATATGCGGTGAAGATGCTCGCCGACGGCTGAGCCGCGGTCACCCGCGACCGCTCGCTCTCGGCGCAGTTCGAGCACAGCATCGGGATCACCGAGACCGGCTGCGAGATTTTCACCGCCAGCCCCAAGGGCCTGAACGCGCCGCCCTGGCGGTAAGGGCGGGCGCCCCCTTTCCGACCCCCCATTTTCCCGCTTGCACCAGCCCCCCTTCACGCGCAGTCTTGACGTTAACGTCAAGCATAGGCGTAGGGAGAGAACGGGATGGCAAAACGGGTCTTGAAGGCCGCGCTGATCGGCAGCGCGTTCCTGGCATTGTCGGCATGCAACGCCTCGAAGAATGAGAGCATCTCGGGCGGCCAGCTCGACGACGCCGAGAAAGCCAGCGAGACCCTGCTCAAGACCGGCGGCAATGGCGATGACTGGGGCGCGATCGGCTACGGCTATGACGAACAGCGTTTCAGCCCGCTGACCGATATCAACGACCAGAATGTGGGCCAGCTCGGCATCGCCTGGACCGCCGACCTCGACGATGCGCGCGGGCAGGAAGCGACTCCGGTCGTCGTCGATGGCGTGATGTATGTAACCCACGCCTGGTCGAAAGTCAGCGCATGGGACGCCGCGACCGGCAAGCCCCTTTGGAAATTCGACCCCAAAGTGCCGGGCGAACGCGCGGTTTCGGCCTGCTGCGATGTCGTCAACCGCGGCGTCGCCGTCTGGGGCGACAAACTGTTCGTCGGCACGCTCGACGGCCGGCTGATCGCGCTCGACAAAAAGACCGGCAAGGAAATCTGGTCGACGCAAACCTTCGACGCATCGAAACCCTATACGATCACCGGCGCACCGCGCGTCGTGAAGGATATGGTGCTGATCGGCAACGGCGGCGCCGAATTCGGCGTACGCGGCTATGTCACCGCCTATGACGCCGACACGGGCAAGGAACGCTGGCGCTTCTATACCGCGCCCAACCCGACCAAAGCCAAGGACGGCGCGGCCAGCGACCACATCTTCGCCAGCAAGGGCAACGCCACCTGGTCCGACAAAGGCGAATGGCAGACGTCGGGCGGCGGCGGTACTGTCTGGGACGCGATCGTATACGACAAGGATCTCGACCAGATCTATCTCGGCGTCGGCAACGGCAATCCGTGGAACCATGGGACGCGCTCGAATGGCGAGGGTGACAACTGGTTCCTCTCCTCGGTCGTCGCGCTCGACGCCGCGACCGGCGCCTATAAATGGCATTATCAGGAGACGCCGGGCGAGACGTGGGACTATACCGCGACCCAGCCGATCATCCTCGCCGAGCAGGCGGTGAACGGGAAACCGACGAAGGTGCTGTACCATGCGCCGAGAACGGCTTCTTCTTCACCATGACCGGTCGAACGGCAAGCTGATCGACGCCAAGCCCTTCGTCGACGGGATCAATTGGGCAACGGGCTACGACCTCGCGACCGGCCGCCCGATCGAGAATCCCGAAGCGCGCTTCTACAAGACCGGCAAGCCCTTCATCGCGATCCCGGGCGCACTCGGCGCGCATAATTGGCATCCGATGAGCTACAACCCCGCGACCGGGCTGGTCTATATCCCGGCGCAGCAGATCCCGCAGGGCTATCTTCAGGACATGACCGAGCTCGACAAGCGCAAGGTCGTCGGCTTCAACATAGGTTCGTCGCTGACCGCAACGATGCTGCCTGACGACAAGGCCGCCTATCGCGCCGCGGTCGCCGCCACAACCGGCCGCCTCGTCGCCTTCGACCCGCGCTCCGGCAAGGTCGCCTGGGCGGTCGATCATCCCGCGGCATGGAACGGCGGCACGATGACGACCGCCGGCAACCTGGTCTTCCAGGGCACGAGCACCGGGCGTTTCCGCGCCTATGCCGCCGACACCGGCAAACAGTTGCTCGATCTCGACATGCAGTCGGGGATCGTTAGCGCGCCCTCGACCTTCCGCGTCGGCGGCGTGCAATATATTGCCTTCCAGACGAGCAAGGGCGGCGCCTTCCCGCTCGTCGCCGGGGTCGCGGGAGGCGTCACGCGCAAGGTCCCTAACATCCCGCGCCTCGTCGTGATGAAGATCGGCGGCACGGTGAAGCTCCCTGCCCCGCCCGCCTCGGCCGCACTCGCGTGGAACCCGCCGCCACAGTTCGGCACCCTGGCGCAGGTTACCGCGGGCAAGGCCCATTTCGGACGCTATTGCATCGTCTGCCACGGCGACAGCGCGATCGGCAACGGCTTCACCCCCGATCTGCGAGTCTCGGGCACGCTCGCCACCGCCGATGCGTGGAAGGGCGTGGTTCTGGACGGAATGCTCAAGGATCGCGGCATGGTAAGCTTCGCCAAAGTGCTCACACCCGCCGACGCCGAGGCGCTGCGCGCCTATGTCATCGACCGCTCGAACTGGACCAAGGCCAATTTGCCCGACGCCGCGGCGCCGATGGGGCGATAGGGCGGGATCGAATTATCTCACGCGAAGACGCGAAGGCGCGAAGAGCGGAGCGCGCCACAGTGAGGGCTGCCCGCTCATCGCGCGAAGCGCCTTTTTGATCGCTTGCGGCGAGGCGTGCCCAATGACGCCGGCGCGACCTCTTCGCGCCTTCGCGTCTTCGCGTGAAACAAATTTCACCGCGCCCAACCGCATATGCCGCTTTTTTAGGCATCGAGCCAGCATAGCTGCCCACCCCTTGGGCAGCGGCGCAATTTGCTTTCAAAATTCTTACCGGAAGCTCGCGATTCGGCAATTGGCACGGCTTTTGATTGGTGCAACATGACGGGGCCTCGCAGCGACTCAGGTGGTGCGAACCGGACAGGCAGGCCTGATCCGGCTCTGGCTGCGAGCATCGATAATGACCCAAGTGGGGGACAAGACGCGTGAAGAAGATTGAGGCGATCATCAAGCCGTTCAAGCTCGACGAAGTGAAGGAAGCGCTGCACGAAGTCGGCGTCAGCGGCATCACCGTGACCGAAGCGAAGGGCTTCGGCCGGCAAAAGGGCCATACCGAACTCTATCGCGGCGCCGAATATGTCGTCGATTTCCTGCCCAAGGTGAAGCTCGAAGTGATCGTCGAGGATAGCCTCGCCGAGCGCGTGGTCGAGGCGATCGCCGCCGCCGCGCAGACCGGCCGGATCGGCGACGGCAAGATTTTCGTGATCCCGGTCGAAACCGCCCTCCGCATCCGCACCGGCGAACGTAACGAGGACGCGCTGTAAAGGCGGCCGCAAGCTCTCCAACCTGTTCAACCAGTCGCCGGCACCAGCCGGACATCATCGCAAGAAGGAAGTATCGACCATGGCTACGAAGCCCAAGGATATCATCGCGCGGATCAAGGACAACGACATCGAGTGGGTCGATCTGCGCTTCACCGACCCCAAGGGCAAGTGGCAGCACCTGACGATGTCGCCGGCGTGATCGACG
>JACDQN010000083.1 GCA_015657575.1 Sphingopyxis sp. | reverse complement strand
GGCGTTCTCGAGCGACGTGCTCGACGACGCGAACCCCCCTCCGTCAGCCGCTGCGCGGGCTGCCACCTCCCCACAAGTGGGGAGGATCGAGCGTCTTAAAACTTCACGCTTGCCTCGACGCCCCAGATGCGGGGTTCGTTGACGTAGCTGGTGATGTTGTTGAAATCGATGCCGCCGGTCGGCGACGCGTCATTGGTGATGTTGCGGACGAAGCCCGCGATGTCGAAGCGGTCGGTGCGATAGCCGACGCGCAGGCCGCCCTCGATCATCTTGTCGTCGGAGAATTCGACCGACTGATAGAGGAAGAACTGGATCTTCGAGCGGTAATACCAGTCGGTGAAGGCGTAGATCGCACCGTCGCCGACGGGGACTTCATAGCCCGCGGTCCAGTTGAGCGTCCATTTCGGCGACTGCGGCAGCTGGTTGCCGTCGATCGAGAAGATGCCGGGGCTGCCCGGCGGACCGGGTCGAGCACGGTGCACGGCGTCGCCGAGCCGCAACCCGCGACGAAGGCGTTCGCATCGTCGATCTTGGCGATGTTCCATGCGCCGCCGACCGAGAAGGTCAGGCGCGCGCGGGTGCCGCCTGCAGCTCGGCCTCGATACCGTGACCCTTGGCGTCGACGTTGAGCAGGCTCGCGACGTTCGACGTGCCGCCGACCGCGGTCAGCTGCAGATCCTTGGTGTCGAAGAAATAGCCGGTCAGGTTGAAGCGGACGCGGTTGTCGAGGAAAGCGGTCTTGATGCCCGCCTCATAGGACATCGTCTCTTCCTGATCGGCGGTCGAGATGGTGCGCGAGAAGGTCAGGCGACCCTGCACCGACGGCGCGCGATAGCCGCGCGCGACGCGGGCGTAGAGGGTGAAGTCGTCCGACGCTTCATAGGTCGCGCTGGCGTCCCACGTCAGCAGCTTGCCCTTGACGGTCGCCGTCTGCGGCGGAACCGGGGTGTTCGGGTTGACGACGAAGATCGGGCGCGTTTCGACCGGACGCGACGCGACGAAATCGCGCGTGTCGTGGTTGTAACGCGCGCCGGCCTGCAGCTTGAAGCCATTGTCGAACGCATAGTTGACCGAACCGAAGATGCCGTAGGCTTCGCTGTCCTGACGCTGGACGGCGATCGCCGACGGGGTCGCGTCGGTCGGGCCGCCGAATTCGAAGCTGGTGATGTCGAGGCCTTCGTCGAAATAGAAGGCGCCGAACTGATAGCCGAGGCCGTCGGTGTTGTTCGAGGCGACGCGCACTTCCTGCGTGAACTGGTCGAGGCTGGGGACATTGTCCTGGCTCTGCGCCTGGAAGGGGATCAGGCCCGGACCCGAGACGGGCAGGAAAACGGCGCCGAAACCGCCGTCGATGTCGCCGCGGCTCTTGAAATTGCCGTTCCAGTAGGAGGTGATCGAATAGAGCGTCACTGCACCCAGATCATATTCGAGATTGAGCCCGACGTTGTAGGTATTGAGCTTCTGGAAGTTCAGCCCGTCCTGATAGACCTTGTCGCGCTCGAATTCGGTCCCCGCGCCGCCGAGGCCGACGAGCTTGTTGCTGCCCGGAACCTGGGTGTTGGCGCGGAAGATGATCGCCGAACCGTCGTAGATGCGCGCCTGACCGATCAGGCGGCCGGTGAAGGGGCCGCTCTCATATTGCAGCTGGAGGCGCGCGGCGATGTCGTCATACCCACCCAGATCCTTGTTCTGCGTCGTCGCGATATTGTCGACCCAGTCGTCGCGGTGCTGGAACAGCGTCGACAGGCGCACCGAGAAGCCGTTGTCGTCGGCGGCGCCCGCCGCGACTTCGACCTGGCTGGTGCCGTAACGACCGTAGCTGACCTTGGCATGGCCGCCGGTCTTGCCGGGCTTGACGGTGTCGAACTTGACGATGCCCGCGGGGGTGTTGCGGCCGAACAGCGTGCCCTGCGGCCCGCGGAGGACCTCGACGCGGTCGAGGTCGAAGATCGGGAAGCCCTTGAGGATCGGATTTTCGAGCACGACATCGTCATAGACGAGGCTGACCGGCTGCGACGCGTTGAGGTCGAAGTCGGTGTTGCCGAGCCCGCGGATGTAGAAGCGCGGGAAGGAGCGGCCGTACGAGCTTTCGATGTTGAGGCTGGGCACGCGGCCGGCGAGCGCGCGGATGTCGGACCCGGTCGAGGTGATCGCGCCGAGCGTGTCGCCCGAGAGAACGCTGACCGACACCGGCACGTCCTGCAGGCTTTCCTCGCGGCGCTGCGCGGTGACGACGATGTCGCCGAGGCCGCTGTCTTCGAGGGCGGGTGCGCCGTCCTGCGCGGCGGCGGGGGCGGCCCAGCCGGCGGCGGCGAGGGCGACG
>JACDQN010000082.1 GCA_015657575.1 Sphingopyxis sp. | reverse complement strand
GTCTCGCGCTCGATGGCGCTCGAAATCCGCGAGGGCCGCGGCGTCGGCCCGCACGGCGACCATATCTATCTGCATCTCGACCATATCGATCCCGCGGTGCTCGCCGAGCGTCTGCCCGGTATTACCGAGAGCGGCAAGATCTTCGCCGGCGTCGACCTGACGCGCCAGCCGCTCCCCGTCGTGCCGACGGTCCATTACAATATGGGCGGCATCCCCTGTAACTATCATGGCGAAGTCGTGACGCTGAAGAACGGCAATCCCGACAGCGTCGTCCCCGGCCTGTTCGCGGTCGGTGAAGCCGCCTGCGTGTCGGTGCACGGCGCGAACCGCCTCGGCTCGAACAGCCTGATCGACCTCGTCGTCTTCGGACGCGCGACGGGGCATCGCCTCAAGGAAATCCTGACCCCCGGCGCCGCGCAGGCGCCGCTGCCCGCGGACAGCGCGGATCTGGCGCTCGCGCGTCTCGATCATTTCCGCAATGCCCAGGGCGGCTCGCCCACCGCGGAAATCCGCACGGAGATGCAGCGCGCCATGTCGCAGCATGCCGCGGTGTTCCGCACCGACGAGCTGATGGCCGAGGGCAAGGAAAAGCTGACCAAGACCTATGCCCGGATGAACGACGTTCACGTCACCGATCGCAGCCTGATCTGGAACACGGACCTCGTCGAAACGCTCGAGCTCGACAATCTGATCGCGCAGGCGACCGTGACGATGCATTCGGCCTATAATCGCAAGGAAAGCCGTGGCGCCCACGCGCACGAAGATTTCCCCAACCGCGACGACGGCAAGTGGATGAAGCACACGATCGCCTGGTTCGACGGCTGGGGCGGCAAGGGCGGCGGCGTCCGCCTCGATTACCGCCCGGTCCACGAATATACGCTGTCGGACGACGCCGAATATATCAAGCCGAAGGCGCGTGTTTACTGACAGGGGCGATCATCAGTGGCCCATGAGCACGTCGTGATCGTCGAGGCCCTGATGCTTGTCGCGCTGATCGCAGGCGCAGTGCTCACGCGCTGGTTCCCTGATCGTTGGAAACGTGTTGCCCTCGTTGGCGTTCTCGCGGCGGTCGGTTGCGCCGTCGCATGGATCGATTTCGAAGTGTCACACGCCGCCGGCGGATCGAGTTCGACCGCCGGTCTTGGGGTGCTTTTCATCCCGATGGCGATTGTTGTGAGCGGCCTCGTCGGGATGGCGTTTGCGAAGGCATGGGGCGTCGTTCGCCCGGCCCGCCCGCGAGACGGCGCCGATACGAAGGGAGCGGATTAGCTCCAGCTACCGAAAATGCTGCGAACCGGATTGATGTCGGTAAAGGGCTGATCGACGTCCAGGCCCATCAGATAGAGTTTGTAGCAGGCGATCGCGAAGAACATCATCGCGATGCCCCACACGATGATCGTCTTGATGACGATCCAGCGCTTCGCTTCATAGGCCGCCTTGGCGCGCGCCTTATGGTCGATGCCCAGCTCGCCCTCGAATTCGGCGACAAGCTGCGCACGCCGGGTGCGTGAGATGTTCGCCAGGCTGATGGCCTGCGAATCGGGGGTCGAACGGCGACTTGCCATTGCTTCTGCCTTGGGTCCCTACAGTCCTGCATCCCGCCATAGGGGACAGCCCCTGATAAAGGGTTAATCCGATGGTCGGAATGCGGTCAGCCGAGTGTGACGCCGATCAATTTGATGCGCGCCGCCGCGCCGCGCAGCAGCGTCAGGTCGCGCGGCGGCCGATCGAGCGCGGCGGCGAGCAGCTTGAGCACCGCGGCGTTCGCGGCGCCGTCGGCGGGCGGTGCGGTGACGCGCAGATGCACCACATCGTCGACGATCTTCACCTCGTCGCGGCGCGCGCCGGGCGTCACCCGCACCTCGATCGGTCCCGCCGCCGCAAACGTGCGCAGCGCCGCGGTCAGCGCGGGGTCGGGACGGTATTTCAGATGGTGACGACCAGCTTGCCGACCGCGGTGCGGTCGCCGAGCTTGGCGATCGCCTTGCCGCCGTCTTCGAGCGCGAAGCTTTCGGTGACGCGCGGCTTGATCTTGCCCTGTTCCCACAGCTGGAACAGCCGCGCGATATTGGCGCGGTTGCGCGTCGGTTCGCGCATCACGAAGGCGCCCCAGAAAACGCCCGCGACGTCGCAGCTCTTGAGCAAAGTCAGGTTGAGCGGCAGGCGTGGAATACCCGCGGGGAAGCCGACGACCAGATAGCGGCCCTCCCACGCGATCGACCGCAGCGCGGGCTCGGCATAATCGCCGCCGACCGCGTCATAAATGACGTTGGCGCCATTCGGCCCAACCGCTTCCTTGAACTTGTTCGCCAGCTCCTTCGACTGGTCCTTGTCGAACGGCTGGCGGCCATAGACGACGACTTCGTCGGCGCCGGCCTGGCGCGCGATCCCGGCCTTTTCCTCGCTCGACACGCCCGCCACGACGCGCGCGCCGAACGCCTTGCCCAGCTCGACGGCGGCGATGCCGACGCCGCCCGAGGCGCCGAGGACGAGCAAGGTGTCGCCTTCCGCGATATGCCCGCGGTCGACGAGCGCGTGGATGCTGGTGCCATAGGTCATCAGCAGCGACGCACCCTCGGCGAAATCATGGCCCTCGGGCAGGTGATAAACATTGTGGACGCCGACCGCGACCGCCTCGGTCATGCCGCCGTTGCCGCAGCCCGCGATCACCCGGTCGCCGACCTTGAACTCGGTCACGCCTTCGCCGACCTCGGCGACCAGCCCCGCGACCTCGCCGCCGGGGGCGAAGGGGCGTTCGGGGCGGAACTGGTATTTATCCTCGATGATCAGCACGTCGGGAAAGTTGACCGCGCAGGCCTTCACGTCGATCACGATCTGCCCGGCCCCTGCGGTCGGGCGCGGCAGCTCGCCGAGCGTCAGCGTTTCGGGGCCGCCGGCGGCGGTCGACAAAAGGGCCTTCATCATCGTCTCCTCTTTTTGAATTTTATGCTGCAGCGGGGCGCAGCCACGGCCGCTCGGCGTCGAGTTTTTGCTCATAGGCGCCGATCGCGGCGTCGCTCTTTTCGGTCAGCGAAATCTCGTCGAGCCCTTCGAGCAGGCACATCTTGCGGAACGGATCGATCTCGAAGGTGAAACGGTCCTGGAACGGCGTCGTCACCGTCTGCGTGTCGAGGTCGACATGCACGGTATCGGTCTGGGCAACCTCCATCAGCCGGTCGATGGCGGCTTGGGGCAGCACGACGGGTAATATGCCGTTCTTGACCGCATTGCCCGAGAAGATGTCCGAATAGCTCGGCGCGATCACCACGCGGATGCCGAGGTCGCCGAGCGCCCAGGCGGCATGCTCGCGGCTCGACCCGCACCCGAAATTGTCGCCCGCGATCAGGATCGGCGCCCCCTTATATTCGGCGCTGTCGAACAGATTGTCGGGATCGGCGCGCAGCGTCTCGAACGCCCCCTTGCCCATGCCCTCGCGGCTCGTGGTCTTCAGCCAGTGCGCCGGGATGATGACGTCGGTGTCGATATTCTTCAGCCCAAACGGAATCGCCCGGCCTTCGACCTTTTCGATCGGGATCATGCCATCAACTCCCGCACGTCGGTGAGTTTGCCCGTTACCGCCGCCGCAGCGGCCATTGCGGGGCTGACGAGGTGCGTGCGGCTTCCCGGCCCCTGACGGCCGACGAAGTTGCGGTT
>JACDQN010000081.1 GCA_015657575.1 Sphingopyxis sp. | reverse complement strand
GGAGGGGGGGGCTCGGCTTCAGGCGCCGCTTCAGGCCGAGAGCCCCTCCGTCAGCGCTTCGCGCTGCCACCTCCCGACGAGTGGGAAGGATCGTCTCGAATCCACCCCAAAGACCGGCATCTTCGCCGGCGCCGTCTTGCCGACGGCCTACGCCCCCAAAGCCGATGCGCCGAAGGCATATGCGTCCATCGCGAGCACGGCGTAGGTGGTGCTGGCGTGCAGACGCTCTGCGTGCAGAATGTCGCCGTCGCTGCCCGCGCCCATCGCGACGAACAGCGGCAAGATATGATCGGGCGTCGGGTGATTGTCGCGGCCGTGGGGCGCGCGGTCCACGGCGTGCAGAATATCGTCGATCGCGCCCGCCGCCATGCGTTCGGCGATCCAGTCGGTGAAGGCGCCGACCCAGGCGGTCGCAGGCGCGTCGATCGGCGGCCGCGTCGTGAAATAGGCGCGGAGATTGTGCGTGATGCTGCCCGACCCGACGATCAGCACACCCTCGTCGCGCAGCGGTGCGAGCGCCCTGCCCAGCGCATGGTGCCATTCGGGCGAGGCGTTGGAATGGATCGAAAGGCTGACGACGGGAATGTCGGCGTCGGGATAGACGAGCGACAGCGGCACCCACGCGCCGTGGTCGAGGCCGCGGTCGGGATCGGCGGTGACCGTCAGGCCATGGCGCGCGAGCAATTGTGCCACGCGATCCGCCAGCGCCGGATCGCCCGGCGCGGGATAGCGCATCGCGAACAGCGCGTCGGGAAAGCCGCCGAAGTCGTGGATCGTCGGCGGCGCGGGCGATGCGGTGACCGTCGCGCGGCCGCCCTGATAGGCCGCGTCATGATGCGCCGACACGACGAGGATCGCGCGTGGGCGCGGCAAATGGGTGCCCAGCCCGGCGAGGAAATCCCGCGCCGGGCTGGGCTCGAGCGCCATCATCGGCGAGCCGTGCGAAAGGAAAAGGCTCGGGAGACGGCGCATCGGCGGTCAGGCGGCCTGCTTCAGGCCGTGGATGGCGGACGTCGCGCGGTTCAGCGCCTCGCCGTCCATCAGATGACCGTCGGCGGCGATGATCGTGACATCGGTGATGCCGACGAAACCCAGGATATGCTTGAGGTAGCCGCTCGCGAAATCGACCTCGCTGCCGAGCGGCACACCCGCCGATGCAAACACGATGAAGGCGCGCTTGCCCGTCAGCAGTCCTTCAGGACCGGCTTCGGTATAGCGGAAGGTGCGGCGGGCGCGGGCGATCTGATCGACCCAGGCTTTCAGCGAGGCGGGGATCGAAAAATTGTAGATCGGCGACGTGATGACGATCGTGTCGGCGGCTTCGAGCTCGGCGATCAGTTCGTCCGAACCGGCGAGCAGCGCCTTTTGTTCGTCGCTGCGATCGGCGTCGTCGGTGAAATTCGCGCCCACCCATCCTTCGGTGAGCAGCGCCGGCGGCGTCAGGTTGAGGTCGCGGCGGGTGACGGTCGCGCCATAGCCCTGTTCGATAAGGCGGCCGACAAGCTGGTCGGCAAGCGCGCGCGTCGTCGATCCCTCGGTGCGGGCGCTGGCGTCGATGCGAAGAATATTGGTCATGACTGCATACTCCTTTGGATTGAAACGGAGGGGAGAGAGGGGTGGGCCGCCGCCACGGGAGGGGGGGACAAGCGGCGGCCCGGGGGGTGTCGTCAGAGGCTATCGACCAGCACCAGCTCGGCGTCGTCGAGCGCCTCGACCTCGATCGTACCGACATCGCGAAGCGCGATGCCGTCGCGGGGATCGGCGTCCTGCCCGTTAACGCGGATGCGGCCCTTGGCAGCGACCAGATAGGCGTGGCGCCCGGCGGGAAGATCATAAGAGACGCTTTCGCCGGCATTCACCGTCGCCGCCGCCACGCGGGCATTGGCGCGGATGGGGAGCACGTCGTCGCCCTCGATGCCGCTTGCCAGCGTCACGAACTGGCCCGACCGGTCGCTTCGGAAACTGGCGCGCGCCCCAGCCGGGATTGCCGCCCTCGCGGTCG
>JACDQN010000080.1 GCA_015657575.1 Sphingopyxis sp. | reverse complement strand
CACTCGTTTTGCGAGCGGTCCCCCTCCCCCAACGCTGCGCGATGGGGAGGATCTGGAGCCTTACGCCGGCTGCAGCGCCGGATAGTCGGTGTAGCCCTCCGCGCCCGGCGCGTACCAGGTCTGCGGATTGTCCGCCGCCCAGTCTGCACCGACGCGGATGCGCTCGACCAGGTCGGGATTGCCGATGAACGGCCGGCCAAAGGCGATCGCGTCGGCGGTGCCGTTCGCCAGCGCCGCTTCGGCAAGCGCGACGTCATAGTCGCTGTTGAGGATCAGCGGGCCCTTGAACGCCTGGCGGATCGCGGGCGACTGCTTAGGCACATCCGTTTTCCCGAAGGTGCCGTCGGGGCCGGGCTCGCGCAGTTCGAGGAAGGCGATGCCGAGTGCGTCGAGCGCGCGCGCGGCGGGGAACAGCTTTTCGGGCGCGCTGTCGTCGACGCCCTGCGTCTCGCCATTCGGCGACAGCCGCACCGCGACGCGATCCTTGCCCCACACGCCGATCAGCGCCTCGGTCACTTCGCGGAGCAGGCGGATGCGATTCTCGACCGAACCGCCATAATCATCGTCGCGCAGGTTCGACCCGTCGCGCAGGAACTGATCGATCAGATAGCCGTTGGCGCCGTGCAACTGCACGCCGTCGAATCCGGCCTTCTTCGCATTTTCGGCCGCCGCCACATAGTCGGCGATCACCCGCGGAATTTCATCGAGCCGCAGCGGGCGCGCTTCCTCGAGGTCGAGGCGGCGACCGGCGTATGCGCGCGGCGACGCCCTTGGTCGCCGAGGCCGACACCGGCTGCTTGCCGTCGTTGAACACCGAATGGACGAGCCGGCCCATATGCCAGAGCTGCGCGACGATGCGTCCGCCCGCGGCGTGGACGGCGTCGGTCACGGGCTTCCAGCCCTCGACTTGCGCGTCGGTCCACAGGCCGGGCGCGCTCGGCCAGCCGAGGCCTTCCTGCGAAATGCCCGTCGCTTCGGAGATGATCAGCCCCGCCGAGGCGCGCTGGCGATAATATTCGAGCGCGAGTTCGTTCGGGACGAAACCGGGCCCGGCCCGGCCGCGCGTCAGCGGCGCCATGATGATGCGATTCGGCGCCTCGATGGCACCCAGCTTGATCGGGTCGAAGAGCGATGCGGACATATTTCCACCTTTCACTTTATCCGCGACGGCCTGAACGGTCGTCGCTATGGCCCGCGAAGCTATGGATGCCCCGGCGCCAGCACAATGGTGGGTAGCAAAAGAAAATCTAAATGACAGCCAAGATCGAACCTGTCGACGCCGGCGCCGCATCCGCTGCGCAGGCAAGCCGCTGGGCCTTCTCGGCGCTCGTCGGCGGCAATCTCGCGCTGTCGCTGACCGCGCTGGTCGTGCGCTTTGCCGACGACGTCGGGCCGATGGCGGTCGGCGTGTGGCGACTGACGCTGGCATTGCCGGTGCTGCTCTTGCTGATGCGGCGCGAGACCGGCGGGAGGCTGCCCTCGGCGCGCGCGCTGTGGATTGCGGTCGGTGCGGGCGTGTTCTTCGGACTCGACCTGGCCGCCTGGCATCTGGGGATCCTCCAGACCAAGGTCGCCAATGCGACGCTGTTCGGCAACAGCGCGAGCCTGCTGCTCGTGATCTGGGGCATCATGCTCTCGCGCGCGCTGCCGCGCGGATGGCAGGCGCTCGCGATCCTGCTGGCCTTCGTCGGGTCAGCGCTGTTGATGGGGCAGAGCTACGAAGCCTCTTCGGCCTATCTGGTCGGCGATTTGCTCAGCCTGCTCGCGGGTGCGCTCTACACCGGCTATGTGCTGATGATGCAGCGCGTGCGCGACGAAATCGGCCCCTGGTCGGCGCTCGCCATTTCATCGGCTGCGGCATTCCGATCCTGCTCGCCGCCTCGGTCGCGATGAGCGAGACGATCATGCCGGGCAATTGGACGCCGCTGATCACTCTTGCGCTGATGAGCCAGATCGTCGGGCAGGGGCTGCTCATCTGGGCGCTGCCGCGCTTCTCGCCGCTCGTCGTCGGGCTTACGCTGCTCGTCCAGCCGGTCGTCGCTGCGGTCGCGGGCTGGCTGATCTTCCACGAGATGCTGAGCGCGATCGAGATTTTCGGCGGCGCGCTGGTCGCGGCATCGCTGGTGCTGATCCGGTTGCCGAACCGCGCCGCGCGGCCTATCTGACCTCTATGGCCTCGATCCTTCCCGCCGATCCCACCCTCGACGAGATTCGCGCCGCGCTCGCGCCGCTGATTGCAGAGAATGCCGCGTTCGACGGCTTCGGCGACGCCGCACTCGCCGATGCCGCGGCGCGGGTCGGGGTCGATGCGGATGTGGCGCGGCTCGCCTTTCCTGGCGGCGCGCGCGACATGGTCGATGCCTGGTTCGCCGGAATCGATGCACAAATGGAAGCGCGCTGGCCGGCCGATAAACTCGCCGCGCTCAAGATTCGCGAGCGCATCACGACGCTCGTCGAAACGCGCATCGCGCTTGTCGCGCCGTATCGCGAATCGCTGCGCCGCGCGCTCGCGCTCCTCGCGCTGCCGACCAATGCGCCGCATGCGCGAACTCGGCTGGCGCGCCGCCGATCATATGTGGCGCCTCGCGGGCGACACCGCGACCGACTATAATCACTACAGCAAACGCGCGATCCTCGGCGCCATCTATGGCTCGACGATGGCGGTATTCCTGAACGACGAGAGCGAGGATTTCGCCGACACGCGCGCCTTCCTTGCGCGCCGGATCGACCGGGTGATGCGCTTCGAAAGCTGGAAGTACCGCCGCGCCGCCCGCAGCATCGAACGCCCCAGCCTCGCGCGCTTCGTCGGGCGGCTGCGCTATCCGGGGCGCTGAAGGGTTTCCACAAAGGACTGGCGCCGCGCGAGCGATATTGATAATCGCTCGCAAATGACTGCTTTGCCCATTACCCTGTTAGACAAATCGCCGCTGGGCGTCGCGGTGCGCATCGCGCGCATCGACTGGGATGCGATGTCCGACGACGAGGGCCGGCGCCTGCGCGAGTTCGGGCTGATGGAAGGGTGCGAGGTCACCCCGCGCCACCGCGGCAGCATCTTCTCGCGCGACCCGCTCGCGCTGACGATCGGCCGCATGCAGGTGATCATCCGCTCGAGGCAGGCGGCGGCAATCGAAGTGGAAGCCATCCCGCGCGAGGCTGGCGCGGCATGACGAACGCGATCCCCTCGATCGCGCTGGTCGGCAATCCCAATGCCGGCAAGTCGAGCCTGTTCAACGCCCTGACCGGCGCGCGGCAGAAGATCGCCAATTATCCCGGCGTGACCGTCGAGCGCAAGGCGGGGCATACGAGCCTCGCCGACGGCCGCCCGATCGCGCTGATCGACCTGCCCGGCACCTACAGCCTGACCCCCGCGAGCCTCGACGAGGCGGTGACGCGCGATGTCATCCTCGGCAAACAGGAGGGCGAAGCGCGCCCCGATGCGCTGATCGTCGTGCTCGACGCCGCGAACCTCGACAATCACCTCTGCTTCGCGCTCGAACTGCTCGCGCTGGGACTGCCGACCGTCGTCGCGCTCAACATGCTCGATCTGGCGGAGCGCGACGGGCTGACGCTCGATCCCGAGCGGTTGTCGCGCGAGCTTGGTGTACCCGTCGTGCCGACCGTCGCGGTGCGCAAGCGCGGGCTGACCGAACTGCTCGTCGCAGTCGATGACGCGATCCGCACGCATCAGCCGCGCGAAGCGCTCGCCGCGCCCGCGAACGATGCCTCGCTCCACCAGCGTGCGCGCGCGCTGGCGAAGGCGGCGATCGTCACCGAGACGCCGGTGCGGCGCTGGACTCAGCGCGTCGACACTGTCGCGCTGCACCCGGTCGGCGGGCTGATCCTGCTCGTCGCGCTGATGTTCGTGATGTTCCAGGCGGTCTTTTCCTGGGCGACGCCCTTCGCCGATGCGCTCGAAGCCGCAGTCGGCGTGGCCCAGACCTGGGTGGTCGAAAGTTTTGCGTCCAATTTCCTGCGCGATCTCGTCGTCGAAGGGCTGCTCGCGGGCGTCGGCGCGGTCGTCGTCTTCCTGCCGCAGATCCTGATCCTCTTCCTCTTCATCCTGCTGCTCGAGGCGTCGGGCTATATGGCGCGCGCCGCCTTTCTGATGGACGGGCTGATGGGCAAGGTCGGCTTGTCAGGCCGCGGCTTCATTCCGCTGCTGTCGAGCTTCGCCTGCGCGGTACCCGGCATCATGGCGACGCGCGCTATTCCCGACGAAAAGGACCGGCTGACGACGATCCTGATCGCGCCGTTGATGACCTGTTCGGCGCGCATGCCCGTCTATACGTTGATCATCAGCGCCTTCATCCCCGCGCGGAGCGTCGGCGGATCGCCGATCGGCCTTCAGGGCCTCGTGCTGTTCTGCCTGTTCCTCAGCGGCATTGTCGGCGCGTTGCTCGTTGCGCTGCTGCTGCGCCGGTCGGTGACCAAGGGCAATGCTACGGGCTTCATGATGGAGATGCCGCGCTATCAATGGCCGCGCGCGACCGACATCGTCATCGCGCTGTGGCAGCGCGCGTGGATATTCCTGCGCCGCGCGGGCACGATCATCGCCGCGACGACGGTGATCTTGTGGTTGCTGCTGAGCTTTCCGAAAGCGCCCGCGGACAGCCCGCTCAGCCAGGTCGAATATAGCGTCGGCGGCCGCATCGCGAGCGGGCTCGAGCTGCTCGTGAAGCCGATCGGCTTCAATCACGACATCGCGGTCGCGCTGATCCCGGCGATGGCGGCGCGCGAGGTCGCGGTGTCGGCGATGGCGACCGCGAACGCGATCGACGCCGGCGACGACGAGGAGAAGATGTCGCAGCAGCTTGGCAGTACGTTGCAGGGTAAGTGGAGCCTCGCCACCGCGCTCGCCTTCCTCGCCTGGTTCGTCTTCGCCCCGCAGTGCATTTCGACGATCGCGATCACCAGGCGCGAGACCAATGGGTGGAAATGGCCCATGTTCATGGTTGGCTATTTGTTCCTGCTCGCCTATGCCGCTGCTGGTATCACTTACTGGACGGCCGTCGCCTTCGGACTCGGCTGATCCTCCCACTTTAAAGCGGAGCGGAGCGGCGGATGGCTGGCAGCGTCAACAAGGTAATTCTCATCGGCAATCTGGGCGCCGACCCCGAAATCAAGTCGTTCCAGAACGGCGGCAAGATCGCCAATATCCGCATCGCGACCAGCGAACAGTGGAAGGACCGCATGACCGGGGAGCGCAAGGAGCGCACCGAATGGCATAATGTCGTCATCAACGGCGACGGGCTGGTCGGCGTCGTCGAGCGCTACCTGAAAAAGGGGTCGAAGGTTTATATCGAAGGCTCGCTGCGCACCCGCAAGTGGCAGGACCGCGACGGCAATGACCGCTATACGACCGAAGTCGTGATCGCCGGCATGGGCGGCGCACTGACGATGCTCGACGGCGCGCCCGGCGGCGGCGGTTCGCGCGGCGGCGACAGCTGGTCGCAGGGCGGCGGTTCTTCGGGTGGCTGGGATCAGGGCGGCGGTGGCGGTTCGTCGAGTGGCGGAAGCGCGGGCGGCGGTTGGAACCAGGGCGGTGGTGGTTCGGGCGGGGGCGGACGCCCGCCGTTCGACGACGATCTGGACGACGACGTTCCGTTCTGAGGATAATTCACCCCGTTCGTGCTGAGCTTGTCGAAGCACCGTCCCTTCTTGTGACGTCGCGGGAGAGAAGAGCGGCCCTTCGACGAGCTCAGGGCAAATGGTGTAAGGTATGGCCGTGGCTGGACTGGTCGGCGCCGAGATAGGAATCACCGCCGCGGACGTCGCGCGCGGCGTATGCCGGCTGTTCGCGCAGCAGGGGCTGGTCGCCATCCCCGAAGTCACCTTGCCCAACGGGCGGCGCACCGACCTCACCGCGATCGACGCCAAGGGAAACATCACGATCGTCGAGATCAAGGTCAGCCGCGCCGACCTGCACGGCGACGGAAAATGGCCCGACTATTGCGACTGGTGCGACCGTTTCTATTGGGCGCTGGCCGTGGGACTCGACCCCGCGATTCTCGAGACCGATGATTATCGCCCCGGCACGTCGGGGCTGATCGTCGCCGACCGCTATGGTGCCGCGGTCGTGCGCGAGGCCGCGAGCTGCAACCTCGCCCCTGCCCGGCGCAAGGCCGAGCTGCTGCGAATCGGGCGCGTCGCGATGCGTCGCTCGATGCTCGCGGTCGATCCCGAACTGGCGGGGCCATGGAGCGAGGGCATCTGAAAGAATTTCACGCGAAGCCGCGAAGAAGTTCAGCTTGCCGCGAAGCGGGCTTCTTCCTGCCCGCTGCGTCCAGCCGCATCGCAGAAAGAAATTAGGGCCATGCGGCCCAATCCGGCCCGCTTCGCGGCTTCGCGTGAACCCGCTTATCCCCGCACTTGCTGCATCCGCGCCAGATAGCGAGCCAGCACGTCGATCTCCAGATTGACCGGCCGCCCCGCCGCGGCTTCGTTCAGCGTCGTCATCTCCTGCGTGTGCGGGATGATGTTGAGTGTGAAATGCGCACTGCCGTCGGGCTGGTCGGTGACCTCGTTGACCGTCAGCGAAATGCCGTCGACCGTGATAGATCCCTTGGCGGCGATATGCGGCGCCAGCTCGGCCGGCGCCGACACGGTCACGCCGACGCTGTCGCCGACCGGGATCACAGAAACGATGGTGCCCACCGCATCGACATGGCCGGTGACGATGTGTCCGCCCAACTCGTCGCCGATCTTGAGCGCGCGTTCGAGGTTGAGGCGGCGGCCCTGGTCCCACATGCCCGGTGCGGTGCGCGCAAGCGTCTCGCCGCTCGCGTCGATCGCGAACCAGTGACCCGTCGCATCCAGCCCCTTGTCGACCACCGTCAGGCACGCCCCCGAACAGGCGATCGATGCGCCGAGGTTGATGGTGTCCGTGTCATAGGCGGTGCCGATGACGAGCCGCGTGTCGCCGCGGTCCTCACGGGCCAGGATGGTGCCGATGTCGGTGATGATGCCGGTGAACATAAAAGCCCTCAAATTGTCCTGATGCGCTCGTAGACGTCGAGCCGGTCGCTGCCAAGCAGGCGGCTGTCGACCGGCCGCCAGCGGCCGTGCGCATCGGCCAGGTCGGTCAGGCCGATATCGCCGAGCGCCGCCTTGCCGCCACCGATCAGGATCGGCGCGCGATAGAGCAGCAGCCGGTCGACGCGGTCGGCGGCGAGAAAGGCTGCGGCGGTGCGGGCGCCGCCCTCGACGAGCAGCGAATCGACATCGCCCACGGCCTCGGGCGCCGCGACGGCGGTCCAGCCTGCGGGCGCGGTGCCGCGGGTCAGCAGCATTTTCCGCGGGCTGCGATCCTCCAGCCCGGGCAGGCGCACGTCGAGCCCCGGCGCGTCGGCGTCGAACGTGCCGCGGCCGACCAGGATCGCCTGATGCTGCGCGCGTTCCAGATGACCGTGGGCGCGGGCGCGCGGGCCGGTGATCCAGCGGCTCGCACCGTCGGCACGCGCGATGCAGCCGTCGAGCGATGTCGCGAGCTTGAGCGTGACGAACGGCCGCCCTTCGCTCTGCCGCGTCCACCAGGGCGCCATCGCCGCGCGCGCCGCGGCGGGCGCCATGTTGAAGACGACCTCGATCCCCGCGTCCCGCAGCCGCGCGATGCCCAAGCCGTCGGTGCGCTGATCGGGGTCCTGCGCCGCGATCACGACGCGCGCGACGTCCGCGGTGATCAGCGAATCGCTGCACGCGGGGCCGCGCGGGCTTGCATGCGCGCAGGGTTCGAGCGTGACATAGGCGGTCGCGCCGCGCGCGGCGTCGCCCGCGGCGGCGAGCGCCATCGCCTCGGCATGGGGCCGCCCCCCGGGTTGGGTCCAGCCGCGGCCGACCACCGTCCCGTCCTTGACCAACAGGCAGCCGACATTGGGATTGGGCGCCGAAGCCGGCCGGCCGCGCCGCGACAGCGCAATGGCGGCCGCCATCCAGTCGGCGTCGGCGGGCGGCCGCTGCATCAAGGCTGGGGTTTGGGGGCGGGTTGGGGGGCGCGGGCGGCGCGTTCGGCAAGCGTCGAGCGGACCTGCACGGGTTCGGGCTTTCGCTTCGCGGCAGCTGCCTCTTCCTCGCCCAGCGTCTCGCGCGTCACCCTGTCGGCCTCGGTCGAATCATATTCGATGCCCAGGCTGTCGGCGAAGCGTTGATATTCCGCGCGCTTCTTGGCGTTGCGGCGCGTTTCGTCCCTGGCGCGTTCGACCCAGTCGGCGCGCACCTCGGCGGCGCTGCGATTCGCGGTCCAATTTTCGAAATAGATGATCTGCGTCTTGGGCTCCTCGACGGGGATCAGATATTTTTCGACCCCGTTGAACACGAGCCAGGTGAGCGCGAGCGCGACACCCCAGATCGCCCAGCGATGCGGCTTGGGTTCGCGGATATAGGTCCAGAAGTCGGATACGCCGCCGCCGATGTCGGGTTTTTGAAACATCCTCATCGCCTCAATTTAGGCGATGTCGGCGCGTTTTGCGAGGGGGTGCGGATTGCGCGGAATGATCGATGGAACCGTTCGCGATTGCAAAAAATGCAACAGCAGATGTTTTTTTCGCAGTTGCAACATTCATTGTGCAGTGCAATATCACACTCGCCTTTTAGGCATCCTCTCCCAAACTTTCACGGGCCACCTTCGGGTGGCCCTTTTTTTTTGGGTTTTCGGCCTGAAACCTGACTTTT
>JACDQN010000079.1 GCA_015657575.1 Sphingopyxis sp. | reverse complement strand
GTGGTGGAGGGGCGGCAACGTCGCGCCATCGCCCCTCCGTCAGCGCTTCGCGCTGCCACCTCCCCATGCCTGCGGCACAGGGAGGATCAAACGCCCGCAATAGGCCGGAAGAGGTCGACCACTTCCGTCGTCCCGGACTTGATCCGGGCGCTCGAAGCGATGGCTTCGGTTGGCGCGGCGCAGCGACGCAAATATGTCGGGCTTACATCCGGTTGGCGGCTTCGCGCACCTTCTGCACCGCGGGCAGCAGCAAGCCGATCAGGATCTGCACCGGGCCGGCGCTGATCGTCATATTCTGCTGCGCGGGCTGCGCCGACTGCGCCATCGCGGGGGTCGCCGAAAGGGCGATGGAGAGGGCCAGCGCGGGGGTGAAAATCATCTTTTTGGTCATCGTCTCTTCCTTCGGGTTCGTTTGAATGGGGCTCGGTCGCTGCCGATGACCTGCTTATGCCGCGCGGCCGCGCGCTTCGCCGTGATCGCCGTCACTCGCCCGAAAAAATCGGGCAATAGCTTGAAAAGAATGGGAAGAAATTTAAACCTGACGCTTCAACCGCACCAGCGCCGTGTCGAGCGCCTGCAGGAACTGCGAGCGATCGGCCTTCGAAAAGGGCGGCGGCCCGCCCATGCCGTCGCTCATCCCGGCGCGCAGGTCGGCCATAATCGCGCGCGTCGCGATCGCCGGGCCGATCGATGCCATGGTGAAGGGCTTGCCGTTCGGCCCCAGCACCGTCGCGCCGGCCTTCAGCGCCCGGTCGGCGAGCAAGATGTCGGCGGTGACGACGATGCTCCGCGCATCCGCCGCCTCGGCGATCCAGTCGTCGGCGGCATCGAAGCCGTCGGACACCACCACTCGCTCGATCAACGGATGCTCGGGCACGCGCAGCCGGCTGTTGCTCACCACCTTCACCGCCACCTCGTGCCGCCACGCCACGCGATAGATTTCGTCCTTCACCGGACAGGCGTCGGCATCGACGAGGATTTGCGGGGCTACGACCATAAAACGAAAGGGTCAGCCGACCGCGACGCCTTTCCAAAAGGCGATGCGGTCGCGGATCGCCTCGGCCGCTTCCTTGGGATCGGGATAATACCAGGCAGCGTCCTTGTTCACCTGCCCGTCCACCGTGACATGATGATAATGGGCGAGGCCCTTCCAGGGGCAGATGCTCGTCGTCGCGCTGTCCGACAGCACCTCCGCCACCACCGCGTCGCGCGGGAAATAATGATTGCCCTCGACGACTACCGTATCGTCGCTCTCGGCAATCACCGCACCGTTCCAGACCGCCTGAACCATCGTCCGCCTTCCTTAGCCCGAAAGCCCGTCCCACAGCAGCTTCGCGCCGAGCGCGACCATCAGCAGATAGATGATAACATAGAAACGCGCCCCGTCGATGCGCCGCAGCCAGCGCACCGTCAGCAGCGTCGAACCGATCGCGAGCGGCATCAGCAGCAGCGCCGCGACGATCACCTCGTGCGGGAAGGCACCGAGCGCCAGATAGGCGGGCACCTTCATCCAGTTGACGATGGCGAACAGGATCGCGCTCGTCCCGATGAAGGTCAAATGCGGCAGCTTGCGCGGCGTCACCCACATCTGGAACGGCGGCCCGCCGGCGTGCGCGATCTGGCTCGTCAGCCCCATGAACCCGCCGAAGATCGTGCCGACCCACCCCGGCGAGGTCGACGCAGCGACGACGCGCCCGCCGCGCTCGACCCACAGGCGATAGAGGCCGAAGCCGAGCGTGATCGCCCCCAGCGCCGCCATCAGCTGCGCCTCGTTCACCCGCTCGGCATAGAACCAGCCCGCAAAGATGCCGACCGCCGCGCCGGGCAGCATCCAGCCGATGATCCACCCGTCCCAAGTCTTGCGGAACGACCAGACGCTGATCACGTCCTGCACGATCAGGATCGGCAGCAGCAGCGCCGCCGCGGTCGCTGGCGGCAGCACCAGCGCCGCGATCGGCGTCGCGAGCGCGCCGACTCCCGCCAGCCCGCCCTTCGCCATGCCGAGCAGGATCACCGCGGCAATCAGCGCCGCCAGCGTCACCGGATCGGCCAATATGCTCACGCCGCGGCGATCTCAGGCGTTTCGGGCAGCCGCCAGTCGATCGCGCCGCGCCCCTGCGCCTCCAGAAACGCATTGGCCTGGCTGAACGGCCGCGACCCGAAGAAACCATTATGCGCCGACAGCGGCGACGGGTGCGGCGCGCGCAGGATCAGATGCGGGCTCCCCGCGCCCAGCCCCGGCACATTCGCCGCCTTCTTCTGCGCGTGGCTGCCCCACAGGATGAACACCTTCGGCGCCGGATCGGCGGCGACCGCGGCGACCGCGGCGTCGGTGAATTTCTCCCACCCCTTGCCCTGATGCGACGCGGCCATCCCCGCCTCGACCGTCAGGCAATTGTTGAGCAGCAGCACGCCCTGATCGGCCCAATGCCCCAGATAGCCGTGCGATGCCGGCGGGATCCCGAGGTCGCTGCGCATCTCCTTGTAGATGTTGACGAGGCTCGGCGGCGTCCGCACCCCCGGCTGCACCGAAAAGCACAGCCCATGCGCCTGTCCCGGCCCATGATAAGGGTCCTGCCCCAGAATGACGACGCGACACAATCCTGCGGCGGCGTCGCATCGAGCGCCGCAAACCAGTCGCGCGGCCGCGGATAGATGGTTTTCCCCTTGCCGCGTTCGCCCGCCAGAAACGCTTTCAATTGCGCCATATAGGGCTGCTCGAACTCGCCGCCTATCGCTGCGAGCCAGTCGGGATGAAGCTTGACCTCGGCCATGCTGCGCGCTTCACCAGAGCGGGCGGGGCTTGTCCAGCCCTGTTCCGGGCGGCTCCGACCGGTTGCGCACCCTCTTCATCGTCACCCCAGACTTGATCCGGGGTCCATGACAACGGCACGGCTTTGGATCCCGGATCAAGTCCGGGATGACAAATGTCAGGAAACGACCGGTTGCTGGCATTAAAGGATGAAGCTGATGCGTCCCCTCCCGCTTGCGGGAGGGGGCAGCGAGACTTGGGGCGCTTGCGCCCTAGTCGCAGGCGTGGGGTGCCATCGCGACGTTGCTGCCCACCCCCAGCCCCTCC
>JACDQN010000078.1 GCA_015657575.1 Sphingopyxis sp. | reverse complement strand
CGACATCGGCGCTGTTGCCGGCATGGAAGGAGTGGCGATAATTCATTCTGATTCAAGATCCCGGCGATCTGCCTTCGTGCGAACGGCTGGGCGCGGAAGCCGGGCGCGAGGCGATGGAAGCAACCAATCCGGTGCCCCGTATAGAGTCGGGCGGAAAGCTTCAAAACATTCTGCGCAGCGGCTCAGGCCCGCGTCGCGATCGTCACCCGAGGCGGAGATATCGCGGACGCGGGTTTCAACTTGCAACTAACCACGCGGCGTGATCAAACATCGCCCGCTAAGCCATAGGGGAGACGGGTCATGGCCACCGCCATCAAGCAGGATATCGCCGGCGAAACCGCACGCATGCACGAGGTGCTCGCGGCGCAGAAGGCGAGTTTCACCGCCGCCATGCCCGAGAGCCTCGCGACGCGCGCCGACCGCATCGACCGCGCGATCGCGCTGCTCGTCGATAATGCCGAGGAGTTCGCCAAGGCGGTGAGCGAGGATTTCGGCCATCGCAGCCGCGAACAGACGCTGATGACCGATATCATGCCGTCGGTCAGCGCACTGAAGCATGCAAAGAAACATATGGCCGCCTGGTCGAAGGGCGAGAAGCGCAAGCCGACCTTTCCGCTCGGTCTGCTCGGCGCCAAGGCCGAGGTCGTCTATCAGCCCAAGGGCGTCGTCGGCGTCGTGAGCCCATGGAACTTCCCCGTCGGCATGGTCTTCGTGCCGATGGCCGGCATCCTCGCCGCGGGCAACCGAGCGATGATCAAGCCCAGCGAGTTTACCGAGCATGTCTCGGCGCTGATGGCGCGGCTGGTGCCTGACTATTTCGACGAAAGCGAAATGGCGGTCTTCACCGGCGATTCCGAAGTCGGCGTCGCTTTCTCGAAGCTCGCTTTCGACCATATGATCTTCACCGGCGCGACGAGCGTCGGCAAGCACATCATGCGCGCTGCCGCCGACAATCTCGTGCCCGTGACGCTCGAACTCGGCGGCAAGTCGCCGACCTTCGTCGGGCGCAGCGCCGACAAGCAGCTCGTCGGCCAGCGCATCGCGCTCGGCAAAATGATGAACGCGGGCCAGATCTGTCTGGCGCCCGACTATCTGCTCGTGCCCGAGGATCAGGAGGGCGAGGTGATCGACAGCGTTACGAGCGGCGCGACGGCGCTCTATCCTTCGCTGCTCGCCAACGACGATTATACCTCGGTCGTCAACGGGCGGAACTACGACCGGCTCCAATCCTATCTTGCGGACGCGCGCGAGAAGGGCGCCGAGGTGATCGAGGTCAATCCTGGGGCTGAGGATTTCGCCAGCGCGAATGGCCACAAGATGCCGCTCCACATCGTGCGGAACCCGACCGATGACATGAAGGTGATGCAGGAGGAAATCTTCGGTCCGATCCTGCCGGTGAAGACCTACAAGACGATCGACGAGGCGATCGACTATGTGAACGCGAACGACCGTCCGCTCGGCCTCTATTATTTCGGGCAGGACAAGAGCGAGGAGGACCGCGTCCTGACGCGAACGATCTCGGGCGGTGTGACGGTCAACGACGTCCTCTTCCACAATGCGATGGAAGATCTGCCCTTCGGCGGCGTCGGCCCGTCGGGCATGGGCAATTATCACGGGGTCGACGGCTTCCGCACCTTCAGCCACGCGCGCGCCGTCTATCGCCAGCCCAAGCTCGATGTCGCGGGGCTCGCGGGCTTCAAGCCGCCCTATGGCAAGGCGACCGCCAAGACGCTGGCAAAGGAGTTGAAGAAATAGGCTTCAATCCTTCCCCGCGATCTTGATGTCCTTGCCCAGCAGCGTCTTCACATAGATGCGCTGGACCAGCACATAAACGACGACCGTCAGCGGTGCCGCCAGCAGGACACCGAGGAAGCCGAACAAGATTCCCGCGGCGACCACCGCGAACAGCAACACCGCGGGCGGGACGTCGACCGCCTGCTTCTGGATCATCGGCTGCAGGAAATTGCCCTGCAACTGCTGGATCGCGAGGAACAGCAGCAGCGTCCACAGCGCGGTCATCGGCGACACGGTGAAGGCGAGCAGCACCGCGGGAATGCCGGCGATGATCGGCCCGACCATCGGAATGATATCGAGCAGGCCGGCGATCAGCCCGAGCCCGCCCGCCGCAGGGACGCCGAGCGCGGCGAGGCCCGCCCAGGTCAGCGCCGCGACGACGAGCGACGACACCGCCTGTCCCATCATCCAGCCCTTGAGGCCGCGTCCCGCGTCGCTGAGCGCGAGCGACCCCGTCTCCTCGGCGCGCGCCGGGAGCATCAGCAACAGGCCGCGGCGGTAGGTGGCCGGATCGCTGGCGAGGAAGATCGCCGCGACCAGCACCAGGACGAAGTCGGCGATGCCGCTGCCCGCGGCGAGCGCGTAGCCGCCCGCCTGCTGGACGATGCGCGACACGTCGTCACTGCCGACCGCGGCAAGATCGCGGACCTGCGCGCCAAGACCATAGCGGTTGAGAAATGCCTCCAGGCCCTGCAGCGCCGAGGGAATCTGCTCGCGGATCGTATCGACCTCGCGGGCCAGCTGTGACCCGAACAGCATGAAAGCCCCGGCAAAGATCGCGACGATCCCCGCCACCGAAAGCGCCAGCGCAATGCCGCGGGCGACCCTGGTCCTGGCGCACAGCCAGCTGGCGATCGCATCGAAAATCGCCCCGAGCACGATCGCTGCGAAGACGAGCATGAAGAAGCGTGTCAGCTCGATCAGCAGCAGCGCGACCCCGACGAGCGCCAGCACGATCAGCGTCGCCCCCGCGACCCGGCCGGGGCCGAACGCGGGCGGCGGCGCGGCGGCGGGCTCGGTTTTGCGCTGCGATGGGGCGGGCGAGGCGGCGGGTGCCGGCGTCTTTTCGGTCATCGCATCATCTTATCGGTGGCGCCGTTCCGCGCAACCATATGCTTTGCCGTGATTCGCGCTGGACGCGCACCCCGCTTTTGTGGCAACGGCTCCGCGTCCACGGGCCCCTGTGGTGAAATTGGTAGACGCGCTCGACTCAAAATCGAGTTCCGCAAGGAGTGCTGGTTCGAGTCCGGCCAGGGGCACCAAATGTCTTCGGACCATGTTCCGGTTGCCGCCGCCGATGGCGGCTCGCTACCGCGACGCTTCCCCGATAATTTAACCAGTTTTGTACTTAATGCTGCCGATTTGGCACCGTTAAAATACGCAAAATGAGAAATTTATTCATACTCGTCCGCGATGATGGCGACGGATGAAGTTAATGCGTTGATTCTGTGTTAACTAAAGCTTGCAACCGGGTTGAGTAATTTACGTAATTCGAATATATCGACCGTAAATAAAAACAATAGTTCGAATATTGGTGACGGCTTATCTCTGTCTGGGCGTTGACAGGATCATGAGGAGGATGGAATGAATAAACCACGCTTCTCAAGCTCGACAGAGGAGCATGAGGCGACAACCGAAGGCGGCGATCGGCGCGGGAATGACCGATTCCGCACAGTGTGCCGGATCGCGAAGGTTGTGCGCGACGACGACGTCGGGCTATGGCTTGTCCGAAACCTGTCGGATCGCGGCATGATGTTGTCGACGGAAGTGCCCGTTGCGGTGGGTGAGCGTCTGAAGATCGCGCTATCCGATACCGTCGTTCTGGACGCCAAGGTCGTTTGGTCGAAGGACGGCCGTTGCGGGGTCGCGCTCGACGAAGAAGTCGATGGTGCTGGCGTGCTCAAGCAGCTCGCCGCCGAGCAGCGTGCGGGCGATTACCGCGCGCCGCGCCTGCCGGTGCACAGCCGCGCCCAGGCGACGACCGAAGGCGGCGCGACGAGCGAGATCGAACTCGTCGACATGTCGCAGCACGGCGCCGGTTATGTCCACGGCGACCATCTCGAGGTCGGCAAGCAGATCCAGCTCACCCTCGCGGGCGGTATCCAGCGGCGTGCGATCGTGCGCTGGTCGCGCGGCGGGCGCGGCGGTCTCTGGTTCACCGCGCCGCTCGAACGCGGCGACCTCGAAAGCATCCGGCGCTTCGAAACTTAGGCCGGAGGCGCGTCTCGGGCGATCTTCGCCCAGGGATTAAGATCGGGTTCGGCGATTTTCGTCAGCTTGTTGCGGTCGCGGTGCTGGAACAGCGTATCGCGCCCCTTCACCATCAGCATCGTGTCGGAGACATAGCTCCACGCGCCATCGTCGTGGAAATCGATCGTCAGTTCATAGCTGTCGGTGCGAAAGGCGAGGTCGAGGAAACTCGTCGAGCAGATGCCATATTCGGTCTGCCCGCGCTCGGCCCGGACGATCAAGCGCTTCGCATCCGGCTCGGCATGCCCCGACGCCATCGCAATCTGTCCGCGCGGGATGGCGAGCGTCTGGATGATCAGCCCCGTCGAGGCTTCGTAAAGCCAGTAACCGACCTGATCGTGGAAGCTGATGTCTTCTTCGCGCGTGTTGACATGCTGGTGGTACCGCAGACCATAGAAGAGCTGCGGGCCGTTGGCCTGCGGATCGATCGGCTGCATTTCGATCCGCTCGTAATATTGGCGCGTTTCGGGGCCGTCCGCCTTGGGATTGATATCGACTCCGCGCTGTCCCTCCCAGACGCCCGCGAGGCGTGCGAGCGGACCCAGGTTGGCGAGCGTTTCGGGATCGACGTCCTCCGGTTCGGTGAAAATATCCTCGGGAATGTCCATTCTGCTCGCCCCCATTGCAGTGGTCCGGCAGCGCGATGGTGCCGGTGTAACCGATCGGTTATCCTCCTCGAAGCTGATGGTCGATAGCGAAGTCGATTTCGGGGAGTTTCTACATGAATGAGCGTCTTTTGGACCGTCGCCGTTTTTCGGCCGCGCTTGCCGGTGTGGCCGCGATCCCGTTGATTGCGGGTGCGACCCGGGCCATGGATGCGGCGGCGGGTGCGCGCAACATCGTGCTCGTGCACGGCCTCTTTGCCGACGGATCGTGCTGGATCGACGTTATCGCTCGCCTGCAAGCCCGGGGCCTGAACGTGACGTCGGTCCAGAATCCGCTGACGACGCTGGCGGAATCGGTGGCGGCGGTCGAGCGGGTCCTCGCCCGGAAGGACGGGCCGACCGTGCTGGTCGGACACAGCTTCGGCGGCATGATCGTGACCCAGGCGGGGCTGCATCCGAATGTGTCGGCGCTCGTCTATGTGGCGGCGCGGGCACCCGATGCGAACGAGAATTATGGCGCGCTGGCCGCGACCTATCCCGCGCCGCCCGCCTCGGCGGGGATCGTTTACGATGGCGACGAGGGACGGCTCGCCGAGCAGGCTTTCCTGCGCGATTTCGCGGGCGACCTGCCGGAGGCGCGGGCGCGGTCGCTCTATGCCGTCCAGCAGCCTTTCAACCGCGGCCTGTTGACGGGACAAGTCACGCAGGCCGCGTGGCGATCAAAGCCGAGCTTCTATGCGGTCTCGGCGAACGACCGGACGATCAACCCCGATCTCCAGCGCTTTTTTGGCGAAGCGGATGGGGGGCTACGACGATCGAACTGCCCGCGAGCCATGTGTCGATGATTTCGCAGCCCGATGCAGTCGCAGAACTGATCGTTAAAGCCGCCGGCGCCGGCTGACCGGCCGCCTCAGATATCTTCGACGAGCCGCCCGTAGAGCTGCGGACGCCGGTCGCGGAAGAAACCCATGCCCGCGCGGTGCTTGGCGGCGCGGTCGAGGTCGATCGTCTCGACCAGCACACCGGTTTCGCTCGCGCCAAAGGCCTGCGTCATGTCGCCCCATTCGTCGGTGACGAAGCTGTGGCCATAGAAATTGGCGTCGCCCTCGCGCCCGATGCGGTTCGCGGCGACGACGGGCATGCAGTTCGATACGCTGTGCCCCTGCATCGCGCGGCGCACATGCGGCTGGTGTCGAGGTCGGCATCATAGGGTTCCGACCCGATCGCGGTCGGATAGAAGAGCAGTTCGGCGCCCATCAGCGCCATCGCGCGGGCGCATTCGGGGTACCATTGGTCCCAGCAGACGCCGACGCCGATGCGCGTCCCGAAAACATCCCACACCTTGAAACCGGTGTTGCCGGGGCGGAAATAATATTTCTCTTCATAGCCGGGGCCGTCGGGAATGTGGCTCTTGCGGTATGTCCCCATGATCGCGCCGTCGGGGCCGATCATCGCGAGCGTGTTGTAATAATGCGGCCCGTCCTTTTCGAAATAGCTCGTCGGGATCGCGACCTTCAGCTTCGCGGCGAGCGCCTGCATCGCGACGACGCTCGGGTGCTCGGCGGTCGGGCGGGCATTGGCGAACAGCGCCTCATCCTCGACCTGGCAGAAATACGGGCCTTCGAAGAGTTCGGGGGGCAGGATGATTTGCGCGCCCCTGGCCGCCGCGTCCTCGACGAGCGCGGTGACCGCTTCGATATTGGGTTCGACGGGGCCGGGCAGGGGAAGCTGCAGCGCGGCGACGGTGATGGAGCGGTTCATGGGGCGGATATAGGCGAGCCGGCGTATCTTGCCACCGCAAAAGCGGATACTCGACGCCGCCGGTCTGGCCGGAGCGGCCTTATGGTTGGAAATGACCAACTCGCGATCGTCTGGAAACGACCGGTTGCGGACATTAAAGGATGAAGCTGATCTCCCCTCCCGCTTGCGGGAGGGGCAGCGAGACTTGGGCGCTTGCGCCCTAGTCGCAGCGG
>JACDQN010000077.1 GCA_015657575.1 Sphingopyxis sp. | reverse complement strand
CGAGATCGCGGTGCCCCCGCGGGCAGCTCAGCCTGCCGCGCGAACTCGTCGAGATCGCCGAGCGCGTGATCTGCCACCGCGATCCCGAGGGGCCGGCGCGGCTTTACCGGATCGTCTGGCGCGCGCTGCACGACCGGCAATTGCTGGCGCGGACGACCGACCCCGAGGTCGACTGGCTGCGGGGGGCCGACAAGGCGATCCGCCGCGATGTCCACAAGATGCATGCCTTCGTGCGCTTTCGGCGGCTCGGCGAAGCGGAAGGCCGCGAGAGTTTTGCGGCGTGGTTCGAACCTTCGCACCGCATTCTGCGGTTGACCGCGCCCTTCTTTCAGCGGCGCTTCTACGGGATGGACTGGGCGATCGTGACGCCCGACGCGCGCGCGATCTGGCAGAATGAGACGCTCGTCTATGGTCCCGGCGGGACGAAGGACGAGGTTCCCGATAGCGATGTCGTCGAGGATCAGTGGCGCATCTATTATGGCGCGATCTTCAACCCGGCGCGGGTCAAGATCGAGGCGATGCGCGCCGAGATGCCGAAGAAATATTGGCATAATCTGCCCGAGGCGCAGGATATCCGTTCGCTGCTCGCAGGAGCCGCGGCGCGGGTGGAACGCATGCGCGAAGCGGCCGTTTCTGTGGCGAACCCCTTGACCGACAAATGGCGGACGCGCGTGCCCGAAGATCTGACCCTCGACGATGATGTGAAGACGCTGGGCGACCTCGCGCGCGCGGTTGATCGCTGCACGCGCTGTCCGCTCTATTGCAATGCGACGCAGGGCGTGGCGGGCGAGGGGCCCCAGGCGGCAAAGATCATGCTCGTCGGCGAACAGCCGGGCGATCAGGAGGATTTGCAGGGCCGACCCTTCGTCGGCCCCGCGGGAAAGGTGCTGAACGATGCGCTGGACGAAGCGGGCCTCGAACGGCGGCGGCTGTTCCTCACCAATGCGGTGAAGCATTTCAAGTTCGAGCCGCGCGGCAAGCGGCGGCTCCACCAGAATCCCACGACCGCCGAGATCGATATCTGCCGCTGGTGGCTCGACAAGGAGCGCGCGCTGGTGCAGCCAGACATCATCGTCACGCTCGGCGCCAGCGCGCTGCGCGGCGTGACGGGGAAGAGCGCGAGCATCAAGTCGATGCGCGGCGCGGTGCATGAACTCGAAGACGGCACGAAACTGATAGCGACAATCCACCCTTCCTTCCTGCTACGCCTGCCCGACCGGACACGCGCCGCGGAGGAGCGCGAGTTGTTCGTCGCCGATCTCGCGCTCGCGCGGAAACTCGCCGCCTGATGACGAAGAGCAGGACCTGGATCGAACCGCACCCGAGCGGCATTTATGTGAAGCCCGCCGACCTGTGGATCGACCCGTCGCGTCCCGTCGAGCGCGCCGCGGTGACGCACGGCCACGCCGACCATGCGCGCAGCGGCCATGGCGCGGTGTTCGCGACGCCCGAGACGCTGGCGATCATGGCGCTGCGCTATGGCGTCGATGCCGAGGCGAGCCATAACCAGGCGTTCCCCTATGGCGACGGGTTCGAGCGTGGCGGGGTGCGCTTCAGCTTCCATCCCGCCGGCCATGTGCTCGGCAGCGCGCAGGTCCTGATGGAATATGCGGGCGAACGGATCGTCGTCACCGGCGACTACAAACGTTGCGCCGACCCGACCTGCGCCCCGTTCGAAGTCGTGCCGTGCGACATCTTCATCACCGAGGCGACCTTCGGCCTGCCGGTGTTTCGCCACCCGCCCACGTCGGATGAGATCGCCAAGCTGCTCGGCGCGGTGCGCGCCGAGCCCGACCGCTCGGTGCTCGTCGGCGCCTATGCGCTCGGCAAGGCGCAGCGGGTGATCGCCGAACTGCGCGGCGCGGGGTGGGACGCGCCCCTCTATATCCACGGCGCGCTCGAGCGGATGTGCAATCTCTATGCGGTGCATGGCGTCGATCTTGGCGAACTGCGGCTGGTGAGCGAGACCGACAAGGCCGAGATGGCGGGGCAGATCGTCCTTGCGCCGCCGTCGGCCTTGAACGATCGCTGGTCGCGGCGGCTGCCCGATCCGGTGACCGCGATGGCGTCGGGGTGGATGCGCGTGCGCCAGCGCGCGCGGCAGCGGATGGTCGAACTGCCGCTCGTCATTTCGGACCACGCCGACTGGGACGAGCTGACGACGACGATCACCGAGGTGAACCCGAAGGAAAGCTGGATCACCCACGGCAGCGAGGACGGCCTGCTGCGCTGGTGCGAACTGCATCAGCGCAAGGCGCGCGCGCTCCACCTCGTCGGGCGCGATCTGGAGGAAGAGGTGTGAAGGCCTTTGCCGCGCTGATCGACCGGCTGATCTACACGCGCTCGCGCAATTCCAAGCTCGCGCTGATCGTCGACTATCTCCGCCACACGCCCGATCCCGACCGCGGCTGGGCGATCGCGGCGCTGACCGAGAGCCTCGATTTCCCGGCGGTGAAGGCGGGGACGGTCAGGGCGCTGCTCGCGACGCGGGTCGACGAGGAATTGTTCCGCCTGTCGCGGCATTTCGTCGGCGACACGGCCGAGACCGCGGCGCTGCTGTGGCCGGAGCCTTTTCACCCCTCCCCTTTAGGGGAGGGGCCGGGGGTGGGGGCCATCGGCCTTGCACAAGGGTTCGAGCCCCACCCCAAACCCTCCCCTGAAGGGGAGGG
>JACDQN010000076.1 GCA_015657575.1 Sphingopyxis sp. | reverse complement strand
GTTGCCGCCCCTCCACCACCGCCTGCGGCGGCGGTCCCCCTCCCCATGGCTTCGCCACAGGGAGGATCTTAACGTCCGCTCCCTACCCCAAAGCCGTCACCCACTTGCTCCTACTGGACGCGACGCCGGTTTCACCCTATGTTCAGGGAACGGGGCGCAATAATCTGGGCTCCGGACCTAAAGAGGGGCGATTCTTGCGGTTACTTCTGACCCTTTTGGCATTGCTGACCGGCCTGGCGACCGCCGACCGGGCGGTTGCCGCGCCTGCCGTTCCGGCGGCGATGGGGTCGCTTATCCTGCTCGCCGAAACGGCGGGCAAGGCCGAGGCCGCCGACAGCGAACGCCGCCCCACCACCGCCGCGCCGACCCGGCGCACGACGAGTTCGGGCGGCGGCAAGCCGCGCAAGGCGGCCCCGCCGCATCTTCCGGGCCTGCTCACCGGTAGCGACCGCGCGCTCGAATAGCGCCGGATTTTAGCGTCCTGTTCACGGGGCGCCGCCTCCACGCGCGTGGAGATGATCTTGATATCCGCGCGGCCCCGATGCCGCCCTCATTCTATCGAAATTCCAAGGAAAATCCTCCATGTTTGCTGGCCTCGCCAAAAGCCTGTTCGGTTCGTCGAACGACCGTTACGTCAACGGAATCCGCAAGATCGTCGACAAGATCAACGCCTTCGAACCCGAACTCGAAGCGCTCGACGACGATGCGCTGCGCGCTCAGACCCAGAATTTCCGCAACCGGCTGGAGGCCGGCGATACGCTCGACGATATCCTGCCCGAGGCGTTTGCGACGGTGCGCGAGGCGTCGAAGCGAACGCTGGGGATGCGCCATTTCGACGTGCAGATGATCGGCGGCATCGTGCTCCACCGCGGCGAGATCGCCGAAATGGCGACGGGCGAGGGCAAGACCCTGATGGCGACGCTGCCCGTCTATCTCAACGCGCTCGAAGGCAAGGGCGTCCATGTCGTGACGGTCAACGACTATCTCGCGACGCGCGACGCCGAATGGATGGGCAATGTGTACGGCTTTCTGGGCCTGACGACGGGCATCATCGTTCCGAACCTCAACGAGACGCAGCGGCGCGAGGCGTATAACGCCGACATCACCTATGCGACGAACAACGAGCTCGGCTTCGATTATCTGCGCGACAATATGAAGTTCGACCGCCAGCAGATGGTGCACCGCGAATTCAACTTCGGCATCGTCGACGAGGTCGATTCGATCCTGATCGACGAAGCGCGTACCCCGCTGATCATCTCGGGCCCCACCGACGACAAGTCCGAACTCTATATCCGCGTCAACGAGATCGTCCTGCAACTGACCGACGAGGATTACGAGAAGGACGAAAAGTCGAAGTCGATCAATCTGACCGAAGACGGCACCGAGCATGTCGAGCGTCTGCTCGAAGCGGCGGGGCTGCTCCAGGGCAGCAATCTCTACGACATCGAGAACACCCAGATCGTGCATCACGTCAACCAGGCGCTGAAGGCGATCCAGATGTTCCGCATCGACACCGACTATATCGTCAAGGACGGCAAGGTCGTCATCATCGACGAATTCACGGGCCGCATGATGGACGGGCGCCGCTGGTCCGACGGTCTGCACCAGGCGGTCGAGGCGAAGGAGGGCGTCAATATCGAGCCCGAGAACCAGACGCTCGCGTCGATTACCTTCCAGAATTATTTCCGCATGTATCCGAAGCTTTCGGGCATGACCGGCACCGCCTCGACCGAGGCCGCCGAATTCTTCGACATCTACAAGATGAACTGCGTCACCATTCCGACCAACCGCCCGATCGCGCGCATCGACGACGAGGACGAGTTCTACAAGAATATCACCGACAAGTTCGGCGCGATCGCCAAGACGATCCGCGAGGCGCAGGAGCGCGGCCAGCCGGTGCTGGTCGGCACCGTGTCGATCGAAAAGTCGGAGCTGCTGTCGTCCTTCCTCGAAAAGGAAGGTGTCGCACACAGCGTCCTCAACGCGCGCTTCCACGAAAGCGAGGCGCATATCGTCGCCCAGGCGGGCCGCACCGGCGCGGTCACCATCGCGACCAACATGGCGGGCCGCGGCACCGACATCAAACTCGGCGGCAACGAGGAGTTCCGTATCGAGGACGAGTTGAAGGACATGCCCGAGGGGCCCGAGCGCGACGCCGCGATCGAGCGGATCAAAGCCGAAGTCGCCGAAGAGCGCGAGGCGGTGAAGGCCGCCGGCGGGCTGTTCGTGCTCGCGACCGAGCGCCACGAAAGCCGCCGCATCGACAATCAGCTGCGCGGCCGTTCGGGGCGTCAGGGCGACC
>JACDQN010000075.1 GCA_015657575.1 Sphingopyxis sp. | reverse complement strand
GTCGGCCGCGGCGCAGGTGCGCTGGACCGGCGGGCCTTCGCCCATATTCTGCATATGGCCGCCGAACGGGCGCTGATAGATGGTGCCGTCCTGGTTGCGTAGGAAAGGTACGCCGGCGTGCTCGAGTTCGTAGACCGCGTTCGGCGCCTCGCGCACCATATATTCGATCGCGTCCTGGTCGCCGAGCCAGTCCGATCCCTTGACGGTGTCGTACATGTGCCATTGCCAATGGTCGGGCGAATTGTTGCCGAGCGAGGCCGCGATGCCGCCCTGCGCCGCAACGGTGTGGCTGCGCGTCGGGAACACCTTGGTGATGCAGGCGGTCTTGAGGCCCGCCTCGGCGCTGCCCATCGTGGCGCGGAGGCCCGAGCCGCCGGCGCCGACGACGACGGTGTCGTAGACATGGTCGATGATCTTATAGGCGTCGGTCATGCCGCGGCCCCTCCGGAAAAGGCGATGCGCGCGATGGTGAAGATGCCGTAAGCCGCGCCGCCGACCGCATAGAAGTTGAGCAGGACGATCGACAGCAGGCGCGTCGCTTCGCCATGGACATAATCCTCGATCATCACCTGAAGTCCCAAGCGAAGGTGCCAGAAGACGCTGACGACCATCAGGATCAGCCCGAGCGCGACCGTCGGGTTCGACGCCCAGCGCAGCACCGCGCCATGATCGCCGAGCGGCAGCCGGATGAGCGAGACGACGAACCAGGTGACGAGCAGCAAATTGCCGAGCGCGGTCATCCGCTGCTGCAGCCAGTGGTGCGAGCCGTGGTGCGACGAGCCGAGCCCGCGCACGCGGCCGAGGCGCGTTCCGTTACCCATTGAGCGCCTCCGCGAAAATGTAGAGCCAGACCATCGCGGTCGCGAAGATCGCGCCGACGAAAACGAGGATCGACCAGAGCCGGTTGGTCTTGAGCTCATAGCCCGCGCCGGTGTCGAGCACGAAGTGGCGAAGCCCCGAGAAGAGATGCTGGAAGAAGGCCCAGGTCAGCCCGATCAGCACGACCTTGCCCAATATATTGGTGATCATGTGAAAGGTGCCGGCGTCGGGATCGTGCCAGACGCAGGCGACGAAAGCGGCATAGGCGTCGGGCCCCGATGCGATCGCGCCGAGCCACCAGAGGAACATGAGCCCTCCGAGGATCGCCAGACCGTCGCCGGTGATGCGGTGGAAGATCGAGACCGCCATCGAAGGCGCCCATTTATACACCTGCAAATGCGGTGAGAGCGGCCTGCCGCTCGTGTCGTTTCCAGCCATATCAGCCCCGTTTCGTGACTCTGTCGGTCGATGGGCGCGGGTTAAGCGTTCCCGCCGCGATATGCAATTGCTTAGGGGCACGCGGCGCCGATTATTCGCGCACCTGCCCACAAGCGGCTGGCGTCACAAAAAGGGCGCGATCCGCGACCGCGCCCCGCTTTGTGCCATGGACGGAAAATCAGCCCTTGCAGGGACCCGTGTTGGTGCTGGTCACCTGCATCTGCATTTCCATTTCGCCGCCGGTCGGGGCCTTGCCCTTCGAGGTGACGAGAACGTCGGTCTTTTTGGCTTCGATCGTGCCCGCCATCGCGAGTTCGACCTTCTGCCCGCCCTGGTTGCAGGTGCCGGCGACGTCGAGCTTGCCGCCGCCCACTTCATTTTTCGACCAGGTGCAGGCATCGCCGAACCCCTTGGACATCGCACCGGCGACATCGTCCTTGTCGGCCTGCTCCTGCGTGACGCAAATCTCGGTCGGTTTGGCCGAGGCGAACTGCTTGGCCATCTGATCCTTCACATTGTCGGGAACCCCCGGCATCGCGAATTTGACGAGCTTGACCTCGGTCTTCCAATTGCCTGCTTCGCGCTTGATCGGGGCAGCCGACGCGGTGGCCGTTTCGGCGCCCTTGTCGGGCCCGGTGCCGGCCGCGTCCTCGGATTTGCCGCATCCGGCGAGCGCCAGCGCCGCACCGAGCGCGGCAACGGTGATCAATGTCTTCATATCGACTGCTCCTCCTGCTGTCGTTTGGTCCCTTGGCATGCCCCACCCTTCGCGGGATCGGGCAAGCGGGAAATTTATAGCATGATTTGAACGGGATGTACCAGCCATGCCGGGTAAAAATGTCACCCTCATGACCGCCCGGCGGAGGCCGGCATGAAGAGGGGGCATGAAAAAGGGCGGCACGCCGGCCGCCCCTTTCCGGTCCGGATCGCATCCGGAAGATGTCGCGGCGCGCCGGCGCCTTATTTGAGCTTGTCGCGGTTCACATAAAGCAGAGCCGCGATCACCGCCGCCGACCCGATGCCGAGGCCTGCCGCCGCCGCGGTCTTCCAGCCGCGCTTGCCCTTTGCCGCGTCCTTGTCGGCCGCCTCGGTGGCTTCGGCCGCCTCGCGTTGCTGCTGCCGCTCGCGCGCGGCGCGCAGCACTTCATTCTCTTCTTCCTGCTCGTCGCCGCTGGGCGGCGGGGGCGGCGGCGGAGGGGGCGCTTGATCGGTCATCGTATCTTCCAAGTCCTTGTTGTCAGGCGAGTGCCTGATCGACAGGCACATAGTCCGTTCCGACCGCTTCGGCGACGGCTTCGAACGTCACCTTACCATTCCAGACGTTGAGTCCCTGCGCAAGATGCACATCGCGCTTCAACGCCTCCTTCCACCCCAAATCGGCGATGCGCAGCGCATGCGGCAGGGTGACGTTGTTGAGCGCATAGGTGCTGGTGCGCGCGACCGCGCCCGGCATGTTGGCGACCGCATAATGGACGATGCCGTCGACGACATAGGTCGGGTCGGCGTGCGTGGTCGCGTGGCTGGTCTCGAAACAGCCGCCCTGGTCGATCGCGACGTCGACGAGGACCGAGCCTGGACGCATCGTCGACAGCATCTCGCGGCTGACGAGCTTTGGCGCCTCGGCGCCGGGGATCAGCACCGCGCCGATGACGAGGTCGGCCTCGGCGACGCATTCGGCGAGGTTCGCGCGGTTCGAAAAGCGCGTCTTGGCGCGCGCCTCGAAGAAGGTGCCGACGCGCTCGAGGACTTCGGGATCGCGGTCGAGGATGGTAACGTCGGCGCCAAGCCCCGCCGCCATCTGCGCCGCGTTGAAGCCGACAACGCCGCCGCCGATGACGCAGACCTTGCCCGGCGCGACGCCGGGGACGCCGCCGAGCAGCACGCCGCGGCCGCCATGCGCCTTTTCGAGCGCCGTCGCACCGGCCTGGATCGACATGCGGCCCGCGACCTGGCTCATCGGCTTCAAGAGCGGCAGGCCGCCGTGCAGGCTGGTCACGGTTTCATAGGCGATGCAGATCGCGCCCGACTTCATCAGGTCGAGCGTCTGTTCGGGATCGGGCGCAAGGTGGAGATAGGTGTAGAGGATCTGCTCGGGGCGCAGCATCGCGCGCTCGACCGGCTGCGGCTCCTTGACCTTCACGACCATGTCGCAGGTCGCGAAGATTTCCTCGGCACTCTGGACGATCTCGGCGCCCGCCTCGACATAATAACGGTCGTGCGCGCCGACTCCCTCGCCGGCGCCGTCTGCACGAGCACGCGGTGGCCGTGGACGACGAGCTCGCGCGCGCTTTCGGGGGTCAGGCCGACGCGATATTCGTGATTCTTGATTTCCTTGGGGGTGCCGATGATCATGCTTCGCTCTCCATGTCCGGGGCCGCCGCCACGTCGCTCGCTTCGCCGCAGCTGCAATGCCGCGCATATAGCATTTAGAGCGCGCGAGGTGCTTGCATATCTTTCCCGAAATCGCGAGAGTGGCGCACAAATTTTGCGTGAATTTGACCAAGGACGCACGATGATCGACCGAATCGACGCGAATCTGCTCGACTTGCTGCAACGCGGCGGCCCGCGCCCGGCCGCCGAGCTCGGCGAAGCGGTGGGGCTGTCGGCGTCGGCGTGCCACCGCCGCATCCGCGCACTCGAGGCGGAGGGGATCATCGCAGGCTATGCCGCACGCCTCGCGCCCGAACGGATCGGGCTCGGGCTCGACGTGTTCGTCGACATCAGCCTTCACTCGCAAAGCGAGGAAGCGCTGACCGCGTTCGAAAGCGCGGTGAAGAGCTTCGACGAAATCCTCGAATGCCAGCTGCTTTCGGGCGCGTCCGACTATCGGTTGCGTGTCGCGGCGCGCAATGTCGCCGACTTCGACCGGCTGCACCGACACTGCCTGTCGCGCCTGCCCGGCGTCGCCGCGATGCACAGCGCCTTTGCGCTGCGCACGATCAAGGCGTTCGAGGGCTATCCGATCCCCGAAGCGGGGCCGCGCTGAGGCCAAATTTCGGTGCGCTGGTTAACACGGCTTTTACCATCTGCCCCGCATAGCTTGATCACAAGTTTCATGGACGAATGCGGCGGCAGACCAGCGCGTCCCTGGGAAAGGTTCGAGGGAACAGGATCATGGTGAAGGACAATCCGATTCATAAGCAGCAAATCGATCCCGTGCTGATGGACGACCGTTTTCCCTATTACGACATCGACGGGCAGCTCGCCGCCAACGGCCTCGAAATCCACCACATCATCGCCGGGCGCGAGGAAGCGATCGCGCGCGCCTATTGGGACGCGTTCAACAAGCTGCCCACCGTCAGCAGCCGCGTCGAAGGCGAGCTTCTCGATTCCTATGTGCGCGGCAGCGCGCGGCATACGGCGGTCAAATATAGCGACCCCGCCGGCCAGGAGGTCGCGACGATCGCGTGTCAGAACACGCATATGGCGCGGCGCGTCAAACTGCCGCTTGCGTCGGTGATGTCGTGCATCGCCGAAAGCCTGCGGCTGACGATCGAATATGTCGTCGAAGCCTGCGCGGGCGATGCCGAACGGCTCACCCGGCTGACGAGCGCGATCAACCGCCTCGCGATGCTCGAATTCGATATCATGCAGCGCTACGCCGAAAAGCTCGACCGCGCCGTCGTTTCGGGTGAGCGGCAGGCGCTCGCGGGCGATTTCGACCGCTCGATCGCCTCGCTCGTCCAGGACAGCGACGGCGTGCGCCAGAAACTCGCCAAGCAGGCGGCGTCGGCCGACCAGGCGGCGAAGGACATGATCGCCAAGACCAGCGAGGTCGCCGCGGCCTCCGAGCAGTCGGCAATGGCGATGCGCGAAGCCGCATCGACCGCCGCGGGGCTGATCCGCGCGATCGAGGATGCCCGCAGCGAGGTCGAAGCCTCGGCCGCGGTCGCGACGCGCGCGTCCGAACAGGCGGGCGAAGCGGTGGCGATGTCGGACGCGCTGTCGCACCACGCCGAATCGATCGAATCGATCCTCGGGCTGATCCGCGAGATCGCGGGCCAGACCAACCTCCTCGCGCTCAACGCCACGAT
>JACDQN010000074.1 GCA_015657575.1 Sphingopyxis sp. | reverse complement strand
GCGGCCGCCCCGGCGCGCCCGGCGAAAGCGGCAGGTCGGGCGCAGCCGGCCGCAAATCCGCGGCGACGGCTGCGGCTTCCTGCTCCTCGCGCGCGAGCAATTGTTCGAGCCCCGAGGGCGGCGGCGCGACGTCTTCGCGCGCCGGACGCAGTTTGGTGGCGGCCTCGCCGATCGTGTCGCGCAGGCTCTCGCTGCCCGCCTTGGCGACGTTGCCGATCCCGGCCTTCGTCTTGCCCGCCACCTCGCCGAGGCCGCGGCCCGCTTCGCTCGAAATCTTCGCGACCTTGTCGCCGAGCGCGAGCTTGTCCCATGCCTGGCCGCTCGCATCGGCGGCGGCACGCCCCGCCTTTGCCGAGCCGCGGCCGATCGCGCGCAACGCGCGTGCCGTCGCGGCCCCGCTACGCTCGGCGAGTTCGCGGCTGCGGCGCGGAATTTCCATCGCCTCGACCTTCGCCGGAATATCGGCGCGGTCGCCGACATCGATCGTCCAGTCGGCAAAGGCTTCGGCGCCGCCGCGAATGCGGTCCCATAGCGTCGCGGCACCGGCACGGATCTGCTCGGGTTTCACGAGCGGCGCGCGCTCGGGCTTTTCGGCAGGCCGATAGCGCGACAGGTCGATCCCGACCGGCGGCTCCTCGCCCGGTTTTGCCAGGCCTTCGTCGGCCGCGGGCTTATGCGCGGAATTCGACGCAGGCGTCCCGTCGCGCAGCCATGGCTGGTAATAATCGTCTTTCTTGTCGGTCACTTGTCGCCCTTGCGCATCGTCCGGTTGCGATGCCCCGCCCCTGTCGTCGTCTGAATCTAGCGCCGTTTGCGCTCGCGTTCCACCTCGCGCGCGCCACCAGCGCAATATCCTGTGCACGGATCCAGTCGGGCGACCCTTCGGGCAGTCCCTGCATCGCCGCTTCGGCATTACGCAGCGCCAACCCAGACTGTCTACCCTCAAGGCTGTACCGTTCGGCCGAGGCGAGCGCGGCGCGCGCCTGATCGCCCTTGTTCGCATAGACGATGCCAAGCTGATACCAGGCAAAGGGATTCTGGTTGTCGAGCGCGACCGCGGTTTTCAGAACCTCCTCGGCCTCGGCATAATTGCCCTGATCCTCGGTCGCGATCAGCGCATGGCCAAGCGTCGCGCTGATCAGCGGCTGCGACCGCGATTGCGAGACCGCCTTGCGCAGCGCCGGGATCGCTTCCTTCGGGCGCCCCGATTCGAGCAGCACCTGCCCTTCGAGTTCGAGGAAATAAGGGTCGTTGGGGTTGGTCGCGAGCAACCCTTCGACCTCCGCCAGCGCCTTTTGCGGATAGGCGCTCTTGTGCCAGGCGTAAGCGCGGGCATAGCGCGCCGGAATCGTCGTGTTGCTCTCGGGATATTTGCGCAGCGTGCGTTCGGGCTCGGCCATATAGCCCGACAGCTTGGCCTTGATTCGCTGAAAACGCGTCTCGATCGCCCGATCTGCAGGCTTCTCCCACGCCGGATCGATCACATAGACTTCGCGCAGCGCCTGAATACGGTCGCCCGACATCGGGTGGGTGCGGCCATAGGCCTGATCGTCGTCCTGCTTGATTCCATAGCGGAATTCGAGATTCTGCAGCTTCTTGAAAAAGGCCAGGCTGCCGCGCCCGCTGATTCCGGCCTTCGACAGATATTGCGCGCCGGCCGCGTCGGCGGTCGATTCCTGAACACGGCTGAAGGCGAGGAATTTGCCGAGAGCGGCCTGCTGCCCCGCCATCATGATCCCCATGCCGGCCTCGCCCCCGCCCGCCGCGATCGCCGCAGCGCCGAGCAGCAGGCTGAGCAGCGAAATGCCGGTCGCGGTGCTGGCGCCCTCGTTGATGCGGATCGCGTGGCCGCCCATGACGTGGCCAAGCTCGTGCGCGAGCACGCCTTGCACCTCTTCGGCGCTGTCGGCGGCCTCGATCAGCCCGCTGAACACATAAATATCCTGGCTACCGGCGACGAAGGCGTTGATGCTGCGGTCGCCGAGCAGGTGGACGCGCACCTGCCCCGGCTGCAGCCCCGCCGCCACCAGCAGCGGGTCCATCATGTCCTGGAACAGCGCTTCGGTTTCGGCGTCGCGCAGGATCGATTGCGCCATCGCCGGGCGGACCGTCACCGCGGCCATCGCGACCAAGGTCAGCACGATGCGGAAAAGGGCGCGCAATCTCTGCGCGCCGGACGCGATATGCGGCGACGATACGGTCATCGCCGCCTCTCTTGCGCCGCGCGCCTGAACCCCGGGTGAAGCCATGAGGGCTTATTGGGGGTCGTGGCGCGCGGACACAAGGTCACGATGCGAATTCTGCGGTCAATCGCCCGCGATCAGTTACCAAAAGTGCGTTGCCACCAGCCGCGGCGCGGTTCGCCGTCGGCGCTCTCCTGGCCTTCCTCGCCATCGGCGGCGACCGTTTCGCGGTCGCTCGTCGTTGCGGCTTCGGGCGCGGCCTCCACGGCAGCAGCCTTCTTCGCCCGGCTTGGGCGCTTTTTGGGCGCAGGCTTGGCGGCTTCGGGCTCGGCTTCGGCGGGTGCCTCGACAGCGGGCGCCTCCACAGCGGGAGCTTCGACGGTTTCCGCCGCTTCAGCCTCGATGGCGGCAGCCTTGGTCTTGCGCGGCGCGCGTTTGCGCTTCGGCTTTTCCTCGGCAGCAGGGGCTTCTTCAGCGACCGGTTCGGGCGCGGCTTCGACCGGAGCAACCTCTTCCGCCACGACTTCGGCCTCGGCCTCATCGGCCTTCTTGCGACCGCGTCCGCCACGGCGACGCTTCGGCTTCTCCTCGGCCTCTTCGGCTTCGGCTTCTACCGGCTGCGCCTCATCGGCAGGCGCTTCGTCGCTGTCAGCGCCCTCTTCGCCCTCTTCATTCTCGGGCGCTTCGCCGCCTTCTTCGTCGCGGCGACCGCGACGGCCACGACGACGCCGACGGCGTCGCTTACGCCCCTCCCCATCATCGCCGTCCTGGCGCTCCTGACGTTCGCGGCGCGCAGACCGTTCCTCGACCGCGTCCTCTTCGGCTTCTTCCTCTTCCTCGTCCTCTTCGACGAAGTCGTCCTCTTCTTCCTCAATCTCGACGATCGGGGCGAAGCTGCGGCGCTGGGTCGGCGGCGGGCCGCCGACTTCGATCGCCATGCGCGCGCCCTCGGTCTCGCCATCGGGCAGAATTTCCACCGAAACGCCGTAAAGCTCTTCGATCTCGCGCAGTTCGCGGCGCTTTTCGTTGAGGAGATAGAAGGTCGCTTCCTGGCTCGCGCGCAGGATGATCTTGCTGCCGCGGCCGCGCGCCGCTTCCTCTTCGATCAGGCGCAGCGCGCTGAGGCCCGCCGAGCTGGCGGTACGGACGAGGCCGGTCCCCTCGCAATGCGGGCACGGACGCGTCGAAGCTTCGAGTACGCCGGTGCGCAGGCG
>JACDQN010000073.1 GCA_015657575.1 Sphingopyxis sp. | reverse complement strand
GCGACGTCGACGGTGCGCGGCAGCTTTTCGAGCGCATCCACTATATTCGGGGAAGGTCTCCCAGTCCCACGACATACCCTCGGCGAGCGCGGTGCCGGGGATGTCCTCGACACCCTCCATCAGCGAGATCAGCCATTCGTGGCGGTCGGGCTTGGCGGGCGCGAAACCACGCCGCAATTGCCCATCACGACGGTGGTGACCCCATGCCAGCTCGACGGGGCCATTTCCTGATCCCACGTCGCCTGCCCGTCATAATGGGTGTGGACGTCGACGAAGCCCGGTGTGACGATCCGGCCCGCGGCATCGATCTCCTCGCGGCCCGCGCCGAGGCTTTCGCCGATCGCGACGATGCGATCACCGTCGATCGCAATATCTGCCACGAAAGGCGTGCCGCCCGAACCGTCGACGACCGTGCCGCCGCGTATCACCAGATCATGCATGTCCGCTCTCCCAGTTCCTTTTTGGCCCGATTCTTCTGGCCCGATTTTTCGTTTCGAGGTGAAACCTATCATGGATTCGCGAGATGCCAAGAGCCGTCGAGGCCGCTATGCAGAGACGATCAAGCAACAGGAGTCGCCGTGATGATCCGCTCGCTTACCCTCGCCCTCTTCTTCGCGGTGTCCACGACGCCGCTCGCCGCGGCGCCGACGGCCACGCCCGATTACAGCGCCGCGCTCGCCGATCCGGCGCGCCCCGCCGCCGACCGCGAGCGCGACGCCGTGCGCAAGCCCGCCGAACTCCTCGCCTTCGCGCAGGTTGCGCCCGGCGAACAGGTCGGCGATTATGTGATGGGCGGCGGCTATGTCACCCGCCTGCTCGCCGCCGCGGTCGGCCCGGCCGGACGCGTCTATGCCTTCCAGCCTGCCGAGTTCATCGCCTTCAAGAAACAATATGGCGACGATCAGGCCGCGGTCGACGCCGCCTATGCCAATATCGACGCGGTCGCAGGCCCCTTTGCCGCCCCCGCCTTTCCGGTACCGCTCGATACGATCATCACCGTGCAGAATTTCCACGACCTCTACCTCAAACCCTTTCCCGCGGGGACGGGCGACAAGGCGAGTGCGGCGCTGTTTGCCGCGCTGAAGCCGGGCGGGACGCTGGTCGTCGTCGATCACAGTGCCACCGACGGCACGGGAACGGCGCTGTCCGACAGCCTCCATCGCATCGACAAGGCGGCGGTGGTCGCAGCGCTGACCAAGGCGGGCTTCACGCTCGACGCCGAAAGCGACCTTTACAAGCACGCCGACGATCCGCGCACCGCGAACGTCTTCGACGCCGCCATCCGCGGCAAGACCGACCAGTTCGCTTTGCGGTTCCGCAAACCGCGGTGATTGAGGCCGCAGGTTTGATGACGTCCTTGCAGGGAACAGCGATTAACGACCGATTGCAGACATTCTCGTTGCGGCTATGGCTATGATTAACTCGAAACGACGGAGAGTGCGATGATCGGAGTCGGGTTGTATTGGATGATTGGTATGGCCGCCATCACGGTGATTATAGGGGTGATCGTTAAATGGCTATGCCGTAATTTCTTGAAAGAACACGAGGCAAAGATCGCGTCATTTGCATTTGTGTTGGGGAACAGTGTCACCCTCTTTGTAAATCTTGATTTCGATTACGTTTCATCGACCGAGAGGGTCGGTTCCTTTATCGGCCTTGTATTCCTTTGGTGGTTTCTCTTCAAACGGAAGGCGGCATCCATCTGACCGCTGGCTGGCCGCTCCCCGCCCCCAACCCGCCATTCAAATCTTTCCCAGTATCTCGCGCCGCGCCGAGATAGCCGAACAGATAGGCCGCCACCTTGCGCATCTGGATCTCTTCCGCGCCCTCGGTGATGCGGTAACGGCGGTGGTGGCGGTAGATATGCTCGAACGGCTTGTGCCGCGAATAGCCGATGCCGCCATGCACCTGCATCGCGCGGTCGGCGGCTTCGCAGCAGAGGCGGTTCGCCCAGTAATTGCACATGCTGACCTTGTCGCTGAGGTTCCGCTCGATCTCCTTGTGCGGCATATTATCCATGTCCCACGCGGTCTTGCGGATCAGCAGGCGCAGCATCTCGGCCTGCGTCGCGAGCTCCACGAGCGGGAACTGGATCGCCTGGTTCTTCGCCAGCGCCTCGCCGAAGGGCTTGCGTGTCCGCGCGTAGCGCACGCTTTCCTCGATACAATAGACCGCAGCGCCCAAGGATGACGCCGCTTGCCTTATGCGGTTCTGGTGGACGAAGCTCTGCGCGATCGACAGCCCGCCGCCCTCGGGCCCGAGCCGCGCGCTGTCCGGCACCCAAACATCCTTGAACGTCATCCGCGGATGATCGGTCGGCATGTTGAAGGTCCACATATATTCGTCGACCGTCATCCCCTCGGTACCCGTCGGTACGAGCAGACAGGTGATGCCCTTCGCATTGCCATCCGCGCCCGAGGTGCGGCAGAAGGCCGCGCAGTGGGTCGCGACGTGCATCCCCGTGATCCACATCTTGCGCCCGTTGATCAGCCAGCCCTCGACGCCGTCCCGCGTCTCGCGCACCGCGCGCGTTTCCATATGCGTCGCGTCCGATCCATGGTCGGGCTCGGTCAGCCCGAACGCCGTGCGGCGCGTGCCCTCGAAACCGCCGAGGATGAATTCCCGCTTCTGCTCCTCGCTCGTCGCGAACTGTTCGAACATCTCGACGAAGGGGAAATTGCCGACGATGCTGTGCTCGTTCTGCAGGTCGTGTGCAGGCCGAGCCTTTGCCGCGAAATGTTCGCGGATCACCGCCATCCACAGGTTCGAACCATCCTTGCCGCCGTACTTCTTCGGCGCCGAGAACCGCCAGTGGCCGGCAGCATCGGCCTTGCGCGTCGCGGCGCGGAGCAACTGCTCCCATTCATGGCGCGGCAGCCCCTGATTGTCCCAGTCGGTGCGGCTATGTTCGCGGCGATGGTCGAAGAAGCGGATATTGTCGTCGGCCAGCTCGAGCGGCTTGATCTCGGCCTCGATAAAGGCGTCGAGCTCGTCCAGATAGGCCTGCAAATCGGCCGGAACCGCAAAATCCATCGTCTCTCTCCCGTTTCTCTTTATGCGTTCCACGCCGCACGCGCGGCCGCCAGCGCGGCATATTTGGGGCTGTCGACGGCACATTTATCGAGCACCGCGCGCCGCATCGCCGCGAGCAGGCCCGGTTCGGCGAGCGTCATGCTTCCCGTCATCAGCGCATCGGACAACGGCTTGTCTCTGCGCGCGCACCGGCGTCGAGATCGCGCATCACGATCGCCAGCGCGTTCATCGCGACCACCGCCTCGAACTTGGCGTGCCCCTCCGCCCCCGGCTTGATCGCGGTCTCGATCCAGTCGCGCACCGCCTGCACCATCTCGCGGTTCGTCGGCTCGCCCACTGCGTCGGGCACGGCAGCCGGGGACGGCGGCAGCGCCCGGCGCCGTTCGGCATCCGGCGCCTCGTCCCCCAGCAGCAGCACAAGATCGAGTTCCTGTTCGGCGGTGCGCTTTCCGATAACGACGCGTTCGACCGTGGTATCGGCGCCGCTGCGCCACGCCTGCCCCATCTGCAAACAGCCGAGCGCCCACCACAAAGTGCGATAGACCAGCCAGAAACGGAAGCGCGCGGGATCGACCGGCTGGCCGCCAGCCGCCTCATAGGCCGCAAAATAGTCCGCGAGGCTGCCCACCCCGAACGCGGGCTTGTCGAGCCGCCCAAAGCGCCACACGGTCATGCAGCCAAAGGCCAGATCTTCGTGCGCGTCGCCGCGATGCGCGAGTTCCCAGTCGAGCACCGCGGCAAGGCCGTCCGCGTCGACCATCACATTGCCCATCCGGTAGTCGCCATGGACGAGCACCGGATCGACGGGGTCCGGCAGATGATCCTCGCACCAGCGGATCGCGAGCGCGATGACCGGCCGGTCGCCGCCATAAGACAGGAAACGCGCCTTCAGCTCCATGAGCGCCGCCGCCGTATCCATCAGCGGGATCGCCGCCGGGATCGCCTGCCCCGGCAATGCATGGATGCGCGCCAGCTCGCGTCCCAGATCGGCGAGCAGCGACGGCGGCGGGTCGGCCAATATCTTCGCCGGATTCACCTCGGCGACGATGCGGCGCATGACATAACCGGTACCCATGCCGTCGCCGTCCGCCAGCACCGCAACCACCTCGGGCGCCTTCACTCCGCCCGCATGCGCCGCCATCACCAGCGTCGCCTCGTCGGCATGGCCATAGGGCCGCCCCGCCATGAAATCGGCAGACGGCGCGCGCCGCAGCACATAGCCGCCGCATCCGTCCGAACCCGTCCAGTCGAACGCCCAGCTTTCCATGTTCGCCCCGCCCGTCAGGCGCGCGAGCTTCGAAAGCGCGCCGGCCCCGGCAACGCGCTCCATCAGGAGAGACAAGGCTTGGCTGAGATCGGTCATGGGCCGATATTGCTTGCGGTTACGTAACGGCAAGCCGGCAAACGCGCCGAAGCGGCTGCAGTCAAGAAAGCGAAAATCCCGCAGCAATCTGCCGCAAAATATCAGCGGCGCAGGCCCTTGATACGCCCGTCGTACCATTTGCCGGCGAAATGCAGCCCCCAGGCGAGCGGGATCGCGGCAAAAACCCAGCGCCAGTCGAACCGCTCGATCAACCCCTCGTCGAGATGCGAGACGTAGGCGAACAGGATGATCGGTATGACGACCGCGAGCGAGGCCATCTGGAACCAGTTGTGCCCGCTGCCGAGCCGCGCGGGATCGATCGGCAACGGCGCACGCGTGCGCACGGCGTCTTCGATCGCATCGCGGCGGCGGCGCCAGCCCGCCACATAGTCCCAGACCTCGATACCGAGAAGCCCGACCTCGACGATGAAGACGGCGACGCCGATCGCGGGGCCATGAAAGCGCGGCGCGATTGCAAGCGCGTCGAGCAGCCAGCGCCCCCCGAACACGACCGCGACCAGCGCCCCGATCGCCCAGGCGGCCTGCATGGGGACGCCCGCGATCATCGCGTCGACATGCGCCTCGACATCGGCGCGCCAGCGCGCGACCTCCTCGGCTTTGACCGAACGTGCGCGTCCGTCGCGGTCGCGATAGGCGGCCCCTACCATCGTATCGACGAACCAGCGGTCGAACCGCCGCAGTTCGGTGTCGCGGATCTGCCGCTTCTGAAAATCGCTCATCAGGGCCATGGCATCGGCATAGGACCGACCGATTACGATCCCGATAACGCGCCTACATCATGAAACGCACCGAGTTGAGATAATAGGATGCGACCGGCTTGCCGGCGATGCGGCAACGACGCCCGCTCAGTCGCCCGCCGGCCCCTGATAGTCAGGGCCATAGACCGCCGCGCGGATATCGTGGTGGAGCGTGCCGTCGAAGGGAAAGCTCTGGACGAAAAAGACAACGGTCAGTCTGTTCGCGGGGTCGACCCAGAAGAGCGTCGAGGCGGCGCCGTCCCAGAAAAATTCGCCGGTCGCACCGCGATTTTCCTCCGGCGTCTGCGGCGGCGCCTTGCGCACCGCAAAGTCGAAGCCAAAGCCGACCGCCCCCTTGCCCGGGAGCCACGCGCGCTCCCGGATCGCGGGATCGAGCTGGTCGGTCGCCATCAGTTTGACGGTCGACGGTTTGAGGAGCCTGACGCCATCGAGGCTGCCCCCGTTCAGCAGCATCCGCGCAAAGCGCTGATAATCGTCGAGCGTCGAGGCGAGCCCGAAGCCGCCGGGGGTCAGTGCATTGTCGCGGAAATTGAGCTTCTGCGCGTCGGCGGCATCCTGCTGCACCAGCTTGCCGTCCTTCATCATGTTCATCGCGGCAAAGCGCGGCAGCTTCGCATCGGGCTGGCGCCACGCGGTGTCGGTCATCTTCAGCGGCTGGAAGATATGCTCGCGCACATAGGATGCGAACGGCTCGCCCGAAAGTTTCTCGACGAGCGCGGCCTGCACATCGACCGCGATGCTATATTCCCACTGCGTACCCGGCTGGAACAGCAAGGGCACGCCCGCAAGCCGGCGGCTCGATTCGGCAAGCGGGATGGTGAGCGCGAGCGGGTCGGCGGCGACATAGGCCTCGTGCGCGGGCGTCGGTCGGCGCCGTACACAAAGCCCGCGGTGTGGCGCAGGATGTCGCGCACCGCGATCGGGCGCTCGGCGGCGACATAGCGCGGCTGCCCGGCCGCATCCTTGCCCGCATAGACGCGCATATCCGCGTATTCGGGAAGATATTTGGCGAGCGGGTCGTCGAGGCGGAACTTGCCCGCCTCCCACAGCTGCATCAGCGCGACGCCGGTGACAGGTTTGGTCATCGAATAGATTTGCGCGATCGTGTCGCGACGCATCGGGCGGTTGGCGGCGCGGTCGGCCATGCCGGCGCTGCCGAAATAGACCTCGCGCCCGTCCTGCCAGATCAAGGCCGAAGTGCCCGCGGCGCGGCCGTCGGCGACCATCTTCTGCAGCGCGGCATCGATACGCTGCTTGTCGATTGTCAGCGTTTCGGCGGGTGCGGTCCGCGCCTGCAGCGGTGGCGCGACCGCCACCGATCCCGCGCACGCCATCATCATCATCGCCCATGCCAGTCGCTTGCCGCGCATATCGCCTCTCCCTGCCCAACCGTTCGCCGTGGATCGCCGCTCATCACATGGGATCGCGGCCGACAGGTCAACCCGAATAGGTCTGCGGGGCCGGCTATTCGCTCGCGGAGGGCGTCGCCGCGGCGGTCAGGCTGCCGTTCTGGATCAGCCATTGCGGATGGTCCGTCTGCACCGACGCCATGATCCGGTCGATCGCGGCCGCGACCTGCTCGCCCTCGCCTTCGCGGTCGCGCTGGACGATGACGCGGCGGGCCTGCGCGTCGATTAGCACGCGGTCGCGCGGCAGCAATTCGCCGACGGTCAGGCCCGAAAGGATCGCGCGCGCATCCTCGTCGCGCTGTTCGAGCGCGGCAAGGCGGCGGCCCAATTGCTCTTCGACCTGCACCGCCGCGTCGGTCTGCTGACGAAGCTGGACGATATTGACGCGCACCACCCGGTCGAGTTCCGAACCGATCTTTGCCGCGAGTTGCTTGTCGAGCTGCCCCGCAAAACGATCGACGAGCACCACGCCGTCGACGGCCAGCGCATCGCGCTCCATCCGCACGTTGAGGCTGTCGACGCGGTCGCTCTCGCCGAGCAGCGCGCGCAATTCCGCCTGGACCACTGATCGCGCGCGCACCTCGCCGGCAAGGCTGTTGAGCGTCAGCGCGAGCGGGATCGACAATATGCCAAGCGTGGCCATGATGCCCGCGACCTGCATCGCCGTATGCTGCGGCGTCAGCGACGGGCCGAAATGATTGAGCCGGGCGACGATGGTCGCGGCAAAGGCGATGGCGAGCGTGTTCGTCAGGAACAGCAGCGACGCGCCGAGCGCGAAGTCGAAGCGTCCGGTGACCAGCCCGAAGCCAACGGTCGACAGCGGCGGGACGAGCGCGGTCGCGATCGCGACGCCGACCATCACCCCCGACAGCTTGCGCATGATCGCATAGACGCCGGCGATGCCGCCGACGACCGCGACGCCGAGGTCGAGCAATGTCGGCTGTGTCCGCGCGCGCAGTTCGGGCGTGACGTCACGGATCGGCGACAGCCAGATGACCAGCATCGCGACAAGGATCGCGACCGCCATCCCGGCGGCGAGCGTCACCAGCGAGCGGCGGATCAGATTGCTTTCGAGCGTTGCGAGGCCGAAGCCGATGCCCATGATCGGCCCCATCAACGGCGATACAAGCATCGCGCCGATCACCACCGCGGCCGAGCTTTGCAACAGGCCGAGTGTGGCGATCATCGACGCGAGGATGATCAGCAGCAGGAATTTCCTGTCCAGCCGCGCATCGCGCGCGACGCTCGCCAGAATCAACGAGCGGTCGAGGGTGTCCTCACCCCCGGCCGCTTCGTCGAAATCATCCTCGCCGGCGCGCGCCGCCCGGCGGCCGCCCGCGTTGAACGGAGCATCGCCGATACCGGGCACTCCGGGGTGATCGCCGGCCACGGCGATCAGATCTTGGCCGTCAAATCCGGAACGGCGCTGAACAGATCGGCGACGAGGCCGAAGTCCGCGACCTGGAAGATCGGGGCGTCCTCGTCCTTGTTGATCGCGACGATCGTCTTCGAATCCTTCATGCCGGCGAGGTGCTGGATCGCGCCCGAGATGCCGATCGCGAAATAGACTTCGGGCGCGACGATCTTGCCGGTCTGGCCGACCTGATAATCGTTGGGGACATAGCCCGCGTCGACCGCGGCGCGCGACGCGCCAAGCGCAGCGCCCAGCTTGTCGGCGAGCGGAACGATGACTTCCTGATATTTCTCGCTCGAACCGAGCGCACGGCCGCCCGACACGATGATCTTCGCCGAGGTGAGTTCGGGGCGATCCTGCTTGGCGATTTCGGCGCCGACGAAGCTCGAGATGCCGGCATCGCTGCCGGCCGAGACGGCTTCGATCGCACCCGAACCGCCGCTCGTGGCAGCCTTTTCAAAGGCGGTGCCGCGAACGGTGAGGACCAGCTTCGCGTCCGACGATTCGACGGTCGCGATCGCGTTGCCGGCATAAATCGGACGCGTGAAGGTCTTCGGACCCTCGACCGACAGCACTTCCGAAATCTGCATCACGTCGAGCAATGCTGCGACGCGCGGCGCGATATTCTTGCCGGTCGTGGTGGCGGGCGCGACGAACGCGTCGTGCGAACCCATCAGGTCGGCGACGAGCGGCGCGATATTCTCGGGCAGGTTGTGACCGAAGGCGGCGTTGTCGGCGACATGCACCTTGCCGACGCCGGCAATGCCGGCCGCGGCGTTGGCGACGCCATCGACGCCGCTGCCCGCGACGAGCAGATGGACTTCGCCGAGCTTCGAGGCGGCGGTCACCGCGGCCAGCGTGGCATCCTTGACGGCGCTGCCGTCATGTTCGACCCAAACCAGAGTTTTCATGAGTGCACTCCCATCGCCTTCAGCTTGGCAACCAGTTCATCGACATCGGCAACCTTGACGCCGGCCGAGCGGACGGGCGGCTCCGACACCTTGACCGTCTTGACGCGCGGCGCCGTGTCGACGCCGTAATCGGCGGGCGACTTCACATCGAGCGGCTTCGACTTCGCCTTCATGATGTTCGGCAGCGACGCATAGCGCGGCTCGTTCAGGCGCAGGTCGGTGGTGACGATCGCGGGAAGCTTCAGCTTCACCGTTTCGAGACCGCCGTCGACCTCGCGGGTCACGCTGACGTGATCGCCGTCGACGTTCACCGCACTGGCGAAGGTACCCTGCGCCCAGCCCGTGAGCGCGGCGAGCATCTGGCCGGTCTGGTTGTTGTCGCCGTCGATCGCCTGCTTGCCGAGGATCACGAGACCCGGGCCTTCAGCGTCCGCAATCGCCTTGAAAATCTTCGCGAGCGCCAGCGGTTCGACTTCATCGTCGGTCTGCACGAGGATCGCGCGGTCGGCGCCCATCGCGAGCGCGGTGCGCAGCGTTTCCTGCGCCTTAGCCGGACCGACGCTGACGGCGACGATCTCGGTCGCGACGCCCTTTTCCTTCAGGCGGATCGCTTCTTCGACGCCGATCTCGTCGAACGGGTTCATCGACATTTTGACATTGGCCAGGTCGACGCCGGTACCGTCGGCCTTGACCCGCGGCTTGACGTTATAATCGAGCACCCGCTTCACGGGGACGAGGATTTTCATGGGCTAAAAGCTCCTCTCAACAAATTGTGCACTGCGCCATAATTGGCGTTTACGTAAACGTCAACTAGCAGTCCCCAAACCCCTTCTCCCTTGAGGGGAGAAGGATAGGAAGCCTTATCGCCGCAGGCGATTAGGCGGACTTGGATGAGGGTGGGCGGCGCCTTGCGCCGCGCGAGCCTACGGCTCGCAACCCCTCACCCAGCTTCGACTAGGCGGCAAGCCGCCAAGTCTTCGCAACCCTCTCCCCCAAGGGGAGAGGAAATCCCTTATCACGCAGCCTTGGCAACCTCGGCGACGATTTTCTTTGCCGCGTCGCCCAGATCATTGGCCGCAACGATCGGCAGGCCCGAATTGGCGAGGATGTCCTTGCCCTGCTGGACGTTCGTGCCTTCGAGGCGG
>JACDQN010000072.1 GCA_015657575.1 Sphingopyxis sp. | reverse complement strand
TTTCCTTGAGCAGCCCCTCGCGCATCATCAGCCCGAGCGACTTGCGCGCGCGGCGATAGGGTTCGTCGGCGGGCTTGTAGATGATGTGGCGCAGGTCGTTGAGGCGGCCGGGGTGCGGCGGCGCCCGGCGGCGAGCCAGTCCTCGCGGCTTTGCCCGCCCTTCCACGTCCGCGTCGTGAAACCGAGAATCTCGGTCTTTACGCCGCAGCGTTCCAGCGTGCGCGCGAGAATGTCGGCGCTGATCGCGGCGATGCTGATCGGCCGCCCGCGCATCGAGCCCGAATTGTCGATCAGCAGCGTGACGACGGTGTCGCGAAAGTCGGTATCGCGCTCGATCTTGTACGACAGCGAGCTGCCCGGCGAGACGATCACGCGCGCCAGCCGCGCCGCGTCGAGCTGGCCTTCCTCCTGATCGAAATCCCATGCGCGGTTCTGCTGCGCCATCAGGCGGCGTTGCAGGCGGTTCGCGAGCTTGGTCACCGCGCCCTGCAGATGCGTCATCTGCTGGTCGAGATAGGCGCGCAGCCGCGTCAGCTCGTCGGCGTCGCACAGCTCGGTCGCGGCGACGATTTCGTCATGCTTTTCGGTGAAGCGCAGATAGTTGAAATCGGGGATGTCGCTCGGCAGGCGGTTGGGGCGCACGGGCAACATACCCTCGTCGCCTTCGCCGCCCATTTCGGGTTCGCCATCGGCCTCCATTTCCTGCGCGTCGGGGTCGCTGTCGCCGTCGTCGGCCTGGTCGCCCGCCATCTCGGCGCGCGCATCGACCTGCGACTCGCCGGCACCGCCGTCCTCGCTCTCCTGCTCTTCCTGGCTCTCCTCGGCCTCCGACTGATCCTCGTCGCCGGTCTCCTCGGCGCCTTCCTCCATCGGCTCGTCGCCATGGATCAGGTCGAGGTGGCGGAGCGCGAGCTTTGCGGTCTCGGCAAAGGCCGCCTGGTCGTCGAGCAGCATCGACAGCGCGGTCAGGTCGCCGCCGGCGTCGCGCGCGATCCATTCGCGCACCAGCGAGAGGCCGGTTTCGGTACCCTGCGGCGGCGCCTCGCCGGTCAGCGCCTCGCGCAGCATCAGTTCGAGCGCGCTCGATACCGGCACGTCGTCGCGGTTCTGCGCGCGGCTGATCGGATCGCTGCGCATCCGCATCGCCAGGCTGGCGCGCAGATTGCCGCGCATGCCCGCCATATGACGCGCACCGAGCGCCTCGATCCGCGCGCGCTCCATCGCGTCGAATGCCGCGGCGGCAAGCGGTTCGGCGGGGCACGCCGCCGAGTGGATGCGGTCGCTGTGATGCTTCATCCGCAACGCGTAGGAGTCGGCAAAGCCGCGCGCTTCGGCGACCTGTTCGGCGGGCAGGGTGCGCGAGGGCGTGGGTACCTTGATCGCCTTGCCGACCTGCGCGGGCGCGTCGGCGGTAAAGCCGACCTCGACCTCGGCATCGCGCGTCACCGCGCGGGCGACGCTGGACAGCGCGGCTTTCAGATCGTCGAGGGGCGATTGGGCGGTCATTTCGAGTCGGCTCTAACCAGCTTTGACCCCTGTTGGAAATCCCTTTCATCGTCATCCCGGACTTGATCCGGGATCCCGCTTATTGGCGGGGGCGGAGCGGGACCCCGGATCAAGTCCGGGTGACGAAGAGAGAATGGAAGCGCCGATAGCTATGCTCGCTTGACCCCGGCGGCAGGCAGGCGCATCGGCGGCGCATGAGTTCCCCCGCGCTCTCCCCCATGAAAAAGCCCTGGGTCGTCATCGCCTGCGCCGCCTTCATCGTCACGTTGGCGATGGGCGTGCGGCAGAGCTTCGGCCTGTTCCTGCCGCAGATGAGCGTCGATATCGGCATCAGCCGCTCGGACTTCGGTCTGGCGATGGCGCTCCAGAACCTGCTGTTCGGGCTCGTCCAGCCGTTCGTCGGCGCGCTCGCGGACAAGCATGGCGCGGGGCGCGTCGTGCTGGGCGGGGCGCTGCTCTATGCGGCGGGATTGATCGGTGCGGCGTTCGCCACCGATGCGATCGGTTTGCACATCAGTTTCGGGCTGCTCATCGGCATGGCGCAGTCGGCGACGACCTTCGTCGTCGTGCTCGGCGCGGTCGGGCGCGTCGTCAGTCCCGAAAAGCGCAGCAGCGCGTTCGGCATCGTCACCGCGGGCGGATCGCTGGGCCAGTTCCTCGTCGTGCCGCTCGCGTCGATGCTGCTCGGCAATATCGGCTATCACGAGACCTTGTGGATCATGGCGGGGCTGGTGGCGCTATGCGGCCTGCTTGCGATCGGGGTTGCCGGGCGGGCCGACGACGGCTCCGGGATCGCGCAGGAGGTCGAGCAGACGGCGCGCGACGCGCTGCGCGAGGCGGCGGCGCATCGCGGCTATTGGCTGCTCAACGCGGGCTTTTTCGTCTGCGGCTTCCACATCGCGTTCATCGCGACGCATCTGCCGTCCTATCTGGACGACAAGGGGCTGGGGATCGGAATCGGTGCCCAGGTGCTGGCTCTGGTCGGACTGTTCAACATTCTCGGTTCCTATGTGTTCGGCCGTGCCGGCGACTTCCTGCGCCAGAAATATGTGCTGTCGGCGCTCTACACCGCGCGCTCGGCGGTGATCGCGCTTTTTCTCTTCCTGCCGTTGAGCCACGCAAGCGCCCTCGTCTTTGCCGGCGCCATGGGCTTCCTGTGGCTCGGCACCGTGCCGCTCACGAGCGGGGTCGTCGGCCGGATCTTCGGCATCCGCTATCTTTCGATGCTCTATGGCATCGTGTTCCTCAGTCATCAGGTCGGCAGCTTCTTCGGCGCGTGGATGGCGGGGCTGATCTTCGACGCGACGGGCAGCTACAATATCGCCTGGGGGTTTTCGATCGCGCTGGGGCTGTTCGCGGGGCTGGTTCACCTGCCGATCGCCGATGCGCCGGTCAAACGGCCGCAATCGGCATGAAGATCGCGCGCCAGGACGGGATTGCGCTGGGGCTGTTCGCTCTCGTCGCGGTGGGCGGGCTGTGGCTCTGGACGGGCGAGGGGCCGGTCGTCTGGCTGACCAATTTCGCGCTTCTGTGCGGTTTCGGCTGAGCGTTCAGTCGTCCTCACCGCCCGCGGTGCGGTTGCAGATACCATTGTCGTCGGGCTTGGGGTTCGCCGGGTCGGATACCAGCCGCAACACATGGGGCAGATGCGTCGCAACCCGCTCGGGCCGCGCGCGCTTGTCGGCGATGACGTCGATGAAGTCGCGGCACGCGACCGCGCTGCGCAGGAAATTGCTGTGCCCGGTCGATCCGCGCGACACCTCGGTCGTGTCGACCACGGTCAGCCCGCTGATCTCCCGCGGATAGCAACGCTCGGGCAACCCCTTGGCCTTGAGGTCCGCGGCCTCGAACGGGTCGAAGCAATAGGGCGAGCCGAGTCGCGGATAGCCGTGCACCGCGCGCGATACGGCGAGCGCCTTGTCCTTCAGCGACGCATAAACGGTGATGCGGCGGCCCAGCGCGACGCGATCGGGCGCGAGCACCTCTTCGACGATGTCGCGTTCGAAGGTCTCGCGGTCGATATCGGGCGAGGCGAGGATGATATTCGAAATATTGCCCGTGCGCTCGGCGCGGCGCGACAGGCGGTCGGCCGATCCGATCGCCGGGATCACCAGCCGCGCACCCAGCGAGTGCGAGACGATGACGATCTCCTTCACCCATGCCTTGTCGGCGAGGCTGCGCAGGAAATCGCGGAAATTGCGGACGTCGTGATACATGTTGGTCTCGTCGACGCCATACCCCAGCACCTTGCCCTGCGACGGCCAGCTATATTCGATCACCGGGCCGTCGAAGCCGGTCATGCGCGCGATCTGTGCTGCATCCTTAGACGTCGTCTCGAACGTCTCGCGATAGCCGTGGACGTAGAGGAGCACGCGGCCGTGCCGGCGGTCGGTCTCGGCCTGCAGTGCCTGCCACCAGTCACCTTCCTGCTGGAACGCCATCGGGGTGCGGAACTGCTTCTTGCCCGCAATCTCGACGTCGCGCGGCGCGGCGAAGCGGCCGAAGCGCATCCGGTCGCCGCGGTAGACCAGCAGGCGGATATCGTCGCTGCGGCAATCGGGCAGGCGGCTGGTCACGAAGAAGAGCGGCAGCGCCGCCTCGTCGACCGCCGCGCCGGCCTCTGCGCTGCAGCGCGGGTCGGCGACATAGTCGGCGTGGCGAACCTTGCCATAATCGACGGGCGCGATGCAGCCCGCCAGCATCAGCGCCGCCGATGCCACCGCGAGGTGGCGCAGCGCCATCACTTGGCGACGACGCTTTCGGGCAAATCTTCGCCGAACACGCGCTGATAATATTCGGCGACGATCATCCGCTCGGCTTCGTCGCACTTGTTGAGGAACGACAGGCGGAACGCGAAGCCGAGGTTGTTGAAGATCGCGGCATTCTGCGCCCAGCTGATCACGGTGCGCGGCGACATCACGGTGGAAATATCGCCGTTGATGAAACCCTGCCGCGTCAGATCGGCGACCTTCACCATATTGGCGACGGTGGTCTCGTCGGTGTTCGGCACCTTGGCGAGGATGATCGCGCTTTCGGTCGCCGCGGGCAGATAGTTCAGCGTGACGACGATGTTCCAGCGGTCCATCTGGCCCTGGTTGAT
>JACDQN010000071.1 GCA_015657575.1 Sphingopyxis sp. | reverse complement strand
GGCGCCGCGCGGGCCGGTGATCGTGCGGGTGAATGCCGCGAATCTGCGGTCGGCGACGCTTGCCGGCGCGGGGTCGCTGACGATCGACAAGCTCAAAGGGCAGCGCGTCGCCGTCGGGCTGCGCGGGCCGGGGCGGCTGAGCGTCGGGGAAATCGGCGCGACCGGTTGCAGGTCGGGATGGTCGGCAATGGGGCGATGACGCTCGGCGGCGCGGCGAAGCAGGCGCAGATGACGCTGTCGGGCGCGGGCGCGGTCGATGCCGGCCGGCTCGCGGTCGGCGAGCTGACCAGCGACAGCGAGGGCACGGGCGACCACATCTTGAACGCGGTGAAGAGCGCGTCGATCACCGCCCGCGGGATCGGCAAGACCGTCGTGCTCGGGCGGCCGGTCTGCACCGTGCGCAATATGGGCAGCGGATCGGTGACGTGCGGGCCGGCGAAGAAATAGCCGGCGCTCGCTATCGCATCCTTATCGCGGGCGATGGTTCGCGTGGCAGATCGCGACCGCCAGCGCATCGGCGGCATCGGCGCCCGCGACCTTCGCGCCGGGGAGCAGGACGCGCAGCATCGCCTGTACCTGCTCCTTTGCCGCGCCGCCGGTCCCGACGATCGCTTTCTTGACCAGCCGGGGCGCATATTCGGTGACGTCGAGCCCGCCGCGCGCGCAGCCGAGCAGCACGACGCCGCGGGCATGCGCCAGTTTCAGCGTCGATTGCGGATTGTCGTTGACGAAGATTTCCTCGACCGCGGCGCAAGCGGGCGCATGATCGGCGATCACCGCGGCAAGCGCGGTGTCGAGATGCGCGAGCCGGTCGGGCAGGGGGCCGTTGGCGTCGGTCTTGACCTGCCCGTTGGCGATATGGCTGATCCGGCTGCCCTCGACGCGGACGATGCCCCAGCCGGTACAGCTGAGCGAGGGATCGAGGCCGAGGATGATCAGCCGAGCTTCTCCATCACCGCATCGGGGATTTCGTAGTTGCCCCACACGGTCTGCACATCGTCGTCGTCGTCGAGCGTGTCGATCAGCTTGAACAGGGTCTGCGCGACCGCCTCGTCGCCCACTTCGCTCTTCAGCGTCGGACGCCAGGCGAGTTTCACGCCTTCGGCTTCGCCGAGCTTCGCTTCGAGCGCTTTCGCGACTTCGTGCAGGCTGTCGACGCTGGTCCAGATGTCATGGCCGTCCTCGGACGATTCGACGTCGTCGGCGCCCGCATCGAGCGCGGCTTCGAACACCGTGTCGGCGTCGCCCGCAGCGGCGGCGTAGCTGATCATGCCGAGGCGGTCGAAGCCGTGCGACACGCTGCCCGAAGTGCCAAGGTTGCCGCCGTTCTTGCTGAAGGCGGTGCGGACGTTGGTCGCAGTGCGGTTGCGGTTATCGGTGAGCGCCTCGACGATCAGCGAGACGCCGCCGGGGCCATAGCCTTCGTAGCGGATTTCCTCGTAATTCTCGCCGTCATTGCCCGCGGCCTTGTCGATCGCGCGCTGGATATTATCCTTCGGCATCGACTGCGCCTTGGCGGCGTTGACCGCAGCGCGCAGACGCGCGTTCGCGTCGGGATCGGGCAAACCCATCTTCGCGGCGACGGTGATTTCGCGGCTGAGCTTCGAAAAGAGGCTGCTGCGCTTTTTGTCCTGCGCACCCTTGCGGTGCATGATGTTCTTGAATTTACTATGGCCGGCCACGGCCTACCTCCATCGAAACGGGAAATCAGGCGTCGCCCCTAGCGCGGTGCGCGGTTTCAGACAACCACGGCGGTTCCCGACGCGCTGACCATCAGCATCGAGCCGTTCTGCCCCAGCACTTCATAGTCGAGGTCGACGCCGACCACCGCATTGCCGCCGAGCCGCGCGGCTTCGGCTTCCATTTCGGCGATCGCTTCCTTGCGCGCGCGGGCGAGGACGTCCTCATATTTGCCCGAGCGGCCGCCGACGATGTCGGTGATCGATGCGAACAGGTCGCGGAACAGATTGGCGCCGACGATCACCTCGCCGGTGACGATGCCCAGATATTCGCGGACCGGGCGGCCTTCGATCGCATTGGTCGTCGTACTGAACATCGTCACTCTCCCTTGTTCGAGACGGGCTCAGGCGATGCCGAGCGCCGATTTGTAGACGTCGAGGATCGCTTCCATTTCCTTGCGGTCGTGGACGGGCATTTTGCGCAGGCGCACGATCTGACGCATGATCTTGGGGTCATAGCCCTGCGATTTCGATTCCAGATAGACGTCGCGGATATCGTCGGCGATGCCCTTCTTTTCTTCTTCCAGCCGCTCGATGCGCTCGATGAAAAGGCGCAATTGTTCGTCGGACACGGTGGCTTCGCTCATTTTGGACTCCGCTGGATTGAATGATCGGCGCAAGAGAATCGCCCTCGGCGCGTCCCTAGCTGCGTCGGGGATTCTTGGCCATGCTTTCTTCCATCGGCGCGATCAGTCGGCGGGAAAGGGCTGCCGCTTGCCGCCCAGCTTGTGCACGACGCCGCGGCGCATCACGAAATCGACTTTTTCGAGAGCGGCCACATCGGCGAGCGGATCGCCGCCGACGGCGATGATGTCGGCGTCGCGTCCGGCCAGGATCGCGCCGATCGGGCGGTCGAGCTCGGCCGCACTGTCGATCGTCGCCGCCTTGATCGCCTGCGCGGGCGTCATGCCCGCCTTGACCATCAGCGCAAATTCCTTGGCGTTGTCGCCGTGCGGGGCAACGCCCGAGTCGGTGCCGAACAGAACGCGGACATGGCCCTTGATCGCGCGCGCCATGCTGAGCGCATGCGCCGCCGCCGCTTCTTCGGCTTTGGCAAGCTGCGGGCCCGGCGCGTCGCCGCGGCGGGCTTGGGCGAGCGCGGCGATCGGCGCCACCGCGGTGGGCACCAGCGCCGCGTTGGCGGTCTTGAACAGCTTCACCGTTTCGTCGTCGATGAAGCTGCCATGTTCGATCGAATCGACCCCGGCGCGCAGCGCGGCGTCGATGCCTTCCTTGCCATGGGCATGCGCCGTCACCTTGCGGCCGAAGCTGTGCGCGGTGTCGATGACAGATTTCATTTCCGCATCGGACATCTGCTTGCCGAGCCCGCCCGCGACGTTGGACCGGACCCCGCCGGTCGCCGCGAATTTGACGACCTCCGCGCCCAGCGAGATCTGCGAGCGGACGGCGCTCGCGCAGCTGTCCGGTCCATCGCAGATATTGGTCCGCTCTGCCGCGACGGCGTGAGTCAGCGTCCGGTTCAGGCCGTGGACGCCGCCATGGCCGCCCGTCACGGAGATCATCGTGCCCGCCGGAATGACGGTGGGGCCGACGATCGCGCCGCTGTTGATGGCATCGCGCAGGGTGCTCGTGGTCCGCCCGTCGCCGCCCAGGTCGCGCACCGTGGTGAAGCCCGCTTCCAGCGTCTTGCGTGCATTGCCCTGGGCCATAACGAAGACATCCTCGACGTCGCGGCCCGGCCCCTCGAGCCGGCTGCGCAGCAGATTGTCGTCGACGGACAGATGGACGTGCATGTCGATCAAGCCCGGCAGGACAAAGGCGTTCTTCAGATCGACAAGCTTCGCGTCGCTCTCGGGCGCCGCATAACCATCGCGGACCTCGACGATTTTCCCATCGCGGACGACGATCGTCGAAGGCCCGCGCGCTTCGCGTCCGGGCTGGTCGAGCAGGCGCCCGGCATGGATATAGGTCAAGGTCTGCGCCTCTGCCGCGAGCGGCGCGCCTGCAAAAAGCCCGACCCGAGCATCGCCCCGACCAACATCATGCGCATCGCTTCATTCTCCCTAATGACCCTATCCGTTCGGATGTTCGACGGTCATGTCCGCAAAGCCACGCGGGAGCAAGATCAGCGATGCGGGTTCTTTTTCATGCTTTCTTCCATCCGGGCCAGTTGCTCGGCGGTTGCGGCGACATGAAAGCGCGCTTTCCAGTCATCGGTGGGCATCCCGTGGACGATTGCGCGGCCGGCCTCCTTGTCCATCGCGCCGGCTTCCGCGATCCAGTCGCCGAGGCAGTTGCGGCAGAAGCCCGCGAGGCCCATCAGATCGATGTTCGCAGCGTCGCTGCGGTGCTGGAGCAGGCGGACGAGGCGGCGGAAGGCCGCCGCGGCGACCGCATCGTCGAGGCTGTCGAGCGCGTCGTCGCCGCTCGTCCGGTCGTCACTGCAGGACATGGTTCCTCCGTCGAATGATTGAATAGCTATACGGTTGTTGCCTAGACGGCGGCAAGGCGGCATTGCCCTAGCTTGTATCGACGTTCAGGCCATGGCGGCCTGCAAATGGCAATTTTCCGCGCTTCCGGTGCTCACGTACTGAAGTACGCTGCGCTTCGGGTCGCGAAAAATCACCATTTTCGGCGCACCCTGACCTGAACGTCGATACAAGCTAGCGTTCCCCTCCCGGATCTACCCACGTCATCGGAGCATTTGTGGTTCAAAGCTTTACCCCCCGCCAGCGCAAGGTCCGCATCCTCGCGACCCTGGGCCCCGCGAGCGCCAATGCCGAGATGATCGCGGCACTGCATCGCGCGGGCGCCGACGCCTTTCGCGTCAATATGAGCCACGGCGACCATGCCGGCCATGCGAAGGTGATCGCGGCGATCCGCGCGCTCGAAAAGGAAACGGGGCGTCCGACGACGATCCTCGTCGACCTGCAGGGGCCGAAGCTGCGCGTCGGGACGTTCAAGGATGGCCCGGCCGAGCTGGTGAAGGACAAGCCCTTCGTTCTCGACGCCGACAAGACGCCGGGCGACGCGACGCGGGTCCACCTGCCGCACCCGGAACTTTTCGCCGCGCTCGAGCCTAACACGCGGCTGCTGATCGACGACGGCAAGCTCGTGCTGCGCGTGAAGAGCGTCGCGCCCGACCGGATCGAGACCGTGGTCGAGGTCGGCGGTAGGATTTCGGATCGCAAGGGCGTCAACGTCCCCGACGTCGTCGTGCCGCTCGCGGCGCTGACCGACAAGGATCGCAAGGATCTGGCCTTCGCGCTTGAGCAGCATGTCGACTGGATCGCACTGTCGTTCGTCCAGCGCCCCGAGGACGTTGCCGAGGCGCGGCGGCTGATCGGCGGCAAGGCGTCGCTGCTCGTCAAGTTCGAGAAGCCGTCGGGCGTTCAGCGGATCGAGGAGATATTGGAGATTGCCGACGCCGCGATGGTTGCGCGCGGCGATCTGGGCGTCGAGCTGCCGCCCGAGGCGGTGCCGCCGCTGCAGAAAAAGATCGTCGCGACGGCGCGGCGGATGGGCCGACCGGTGGTGGTCGCGACGCAGATGCTCGAATCGATGATCGTCTCGCCGTCGCCGACGCGCGCCGAAGTCTCCGACGTCGCGACCGCGGTTTACGATGGTGCCGACGCGATCATGCTGTCGGCCGAAACGGCGGCGGGCGCCTGGCCGGTCGAGGCCGTCACCATGATGGATTCGATCGCGCGGTCGGTCGAAAGCGATCCCGATTATTTCCGCCGCCTGCATTTCACCGAAACCAAGCCCGACGCGACCACCGCCGACGCGCTGGCCGAGGCGGCGGGCGACATCACGCGGACGATCGGCGCCGATGCGATCATCTGCTTCACCTTCTCGGGATCGACCGCACGCCGCGTCTCGCGCGAGCGGGCGGGGGGCGCCGCTGCTGGTGCTGACCCCGAAGAAGGACGCTGCGCGGCGGATGGGGCTGCTGTGGGGCGTGCACGCGGTTCCGACCAAGGATATCGAAAGCTTCGAGGAGATGATCGCCAAGGGGAAGCGCATGGCGCTGCGTCACGGAATCGCCGCCGCGGGGTCGAAGCTCGTCATGATGGCCGGGGTTCCGTTCGGTACGCCGGGCTCCACCAACGTACTCCACGTCGCGACGCTGACCGGCGACGAGCTGCGCGGATATAGCTGACATCAAATCCTCCCTGCGCCGAAGGCGTGGGGAGGGGGACCGCGAAGCGG
>JACDQN010000070.1 GCA_015657575.1 Sphingopyxis sp. | reverse complement strand
GGTGCGATGGCCCACCCCGCTGCGACTAGGGCGCAAGCGCCCAAGTCTCGCTGCCCCTCCCGCAAGCGGGAGGGGACAGATACGTCCGCTTCCACCCCCCAACCGGATGCCGTTCAAAGCCCCGTTTGCATCCGCTTCAGCAGCCCCCGCCAATGCTCCGCCAGCCGCCGCTGGAACAGCATCAGTTCGAACCCGTGCCGCGCGGCATGTTTCTGCGGAATAGCGTCCCACCCGCGATGCTCGACCGTCACGCGCGTCTCCGCGCCGATCGCCTCGAAGCGGATGTCGACCTCGGTCGCCTGATCGGGTTTGAAACTCGGCAGCCGCCAACCGAACGCCAGCCGCTCGCCGGGCAACCAGTGACGCACCGCTCCGATCTCCCATTCCTTCCCGTCGTCGAACCGCGTGACCAGCCGCCCGTCGGGCCGGCGGGGTCGAAACGCAGCGCGCCGTCGCCCTGCCGCGAAAGCTGGAACAGCGGGTGGCTCGTCCACCACGTCCCGATGTCGCGCGTGAACGCCGCGAAGGCTACGTCGGGGGGTACGCCGACGCGCAGCGCGACGATCACCGCGGCACTCATTCGTCCGCCTCGGCGCCGCGTTCCACGTGACGCTTGAACGCCGCGAGCTGGTGCGTCCACAGCGCCTCGGTCGCGGCGAGCCATTGTTGGAGTTCGGCTGTCGCGCCGTCTTTCAGCGAATAGATGCGCACCCGCGCGTCGAAATCGGGATGGCCGTCCACGACCAGCCCGCCTTCCTTCAGCGCACGCAGGTGCCGGCTCATTGCGGGCGGCGCGAGCCCGAGTTCGCCGGCCAGCTCGCCGGCGCTGCGCGGCCGCTGCCCCAGCAGTTCGACCGCGCGCCGCCGCACCGGGTCGGCGAGCGCGGCGAGCGTGCGGTCGACCGCGGCGCTCAATCGTCGAGCCGCGTCTTGGTCGTGAAGCCGCCCTCGGCGTCCCATTCGTCGGCGCTCTTGTCCTCGACCGTCACGCCAAAGGTCCAGATATGCCCCTCCGGATCCTTCGCGCGGTAGGTGCGGTCGCCGTAAAATTGCGTCGCGGGTTCCGCGATGACGGCGGCTCCCGCCGCGCGCGCCTTTTCGCAATGCGCATCGATATCCTCGCCCCGCCCCAGCTGGACATGCACCGTCTGCGTATTCTTGCCGCCGAGGTTCGCAGGGCTGCGATGATCGTCGGACCATTCATTGCCGATCATGATGACGAATTGCCATATTCCATCTCGCTGTGCGCCAGATTGCCGTCGGCATCGAGCAGCACGAAGGTCGGCTCGAACCCGAACGCCTCTTCCAGCCAGCGGAATGCCGCCTTGGCATCCCGATAGCAGACGGCGCTCGAAAGTCCCTTGGATCGCGGATGGTCGGCCATGTCTCGTCTCCCGATTCGATCAGTTGATTTCATTTATATAGAATATTTCTGAAAAAATGAAAATACATGCTTTGCATCGCGATTATGCTAGGCCGATTCCATGACCGACGACCTCAAAAGCCACATCGACGAGGCGATGACATTGGCCGCCGCGCATCTCGGAAAGGGGCGCGTCGCCGACTATATTCCCGCGCTTGCCCAGGTCGACCCGAACAAGCTCGGTTTCGCGCTCGCGCTGCCCGACGGCACGATGCACGCCGCGGGCGACGCCGACGAGCCCTTCTCGATCCAGTCGGTGTCGAAGGTGTTCACGCTCGCGCTCGCGCTCCGCCGCGTCGGCAGCTCGCTGTGGGACAGCGTCGGGCGCGAACCGTCGGGGTCGGCGTTCAATTCGATCGTCCAGCTCGAAAGCGAACGGGGCATTCCGCGCAACCCGCTGATCAACGCGGGGGCGATCGCGACGACCGACCGGCTGATCGACGGGCGCAGCGGCGACGCCGCGACCGACGAGATCGTCGACTTCATGCGCGCCCGCGCGGGCGACGATGGCGTCGGGATCGACTTCGATGTCGCCTCTTCCGAATCCGAAACCGGCGCGCGCAACCGCAGCCTGGCGCATTTTATGGACGCTTTCGGCAATCTGACGCATCCGGTCGAGACCGTGGTGGGCGTCTATTTCCGCCAATGCGCGATCGCGATGACATGCCGCCAGCTCGCGCGCGCCGGGCTTTTCCTGGCAATGGAGGGCCGCGACCCGCTGACCGGCGAGCAGCTGCTGGAACGACACCGTGCGCGTCGGATCAACGCCATCATGATGCTCTGCGGCCATTACGACAATAGCGGCGAGTTCGCGTTCCGCGTTGGTTTGCCGGGCAAGAGCGGCGTCGGCGGCGGCATATTGTGCATCGCGCCGGGGCAGGGGTCGATCGCCGTCTGGTCGCCCGCGCTCAACGAGGCAGGGACCTCACTGGCGGGCGCGGTCGCGCTCGAACATTTCGCCTATGCCGCGGGCTGGTCGGTGTTCGATTAGCGGCGGTTTCGACCTGGGAAGCGGACTTTATCTTATTCCAAAGTTCAGGAAAGTTCAGCCTTGTGCCGTCCCCGATCAGGTCTTGCAGCGAGCCGGGCCGCAACCGCTTTATCCACCTATAGAAAGAGCCGGGATCGAGGCTGGCATAGCCGGATATTGTAGGAAAGATTTTTTTGCGTCGGATTCAGGGTGAGCGCAGCAACGGTGACAAGCGGCACCCCCGATCAAGTCGAACGAGCCGCGCGTCTCGTTCGAGGGTTACGAAAGGATAAGTCTGCTTCGGTCGAATGCCGCCGATATGTCAGTCGTCGGTGAGCAGCGCCAGCTTGACGCGTGCGGTGCCGCTGCGGTGCATGCCGATTTCGCGCGCCGCGGCGTGGCTGACGTCGATCACGCGGCCGTGCGAAAAGGGGCCGCGGTCGTTGATACGGACGATGACGCTGTCGCCGTTCGAGACGTTGGTGACGCGAACCCTGCTGCCGAAGGGCAAGGAGCGATGCGCCGCGGTCAGCTGGCCGGGGTCGAAGCGCTCGCCGCTCGCGGTGCGGTTACCGGCGAGCTCGTTGCCGTAATAGCTCGCCATTCCACCGTCGATTTCGGTGAAGTCGGGGGCCTCGACGGCCGCTTCGTCGCTGACATCCAGGTCCTGCGCGGCAGCCGAGACCGTCAGCAGCATCGGGATCAACAGGGCTGAAAAGACCCGCATGACATCCTCCCCTTTTCGGTGGAGGGCCAAGAGCAGCGGCGGCCTGTCGAAGCAAGCCGCCGCGCGTTAAACGGAACCCTATTTGCGGCCGGACGTGCTTTTAGACGTCCAGATTCGCCACCGACAGCGCATTGGTCTGGATGAAATCGCGCCGCGGTTCGACCTCGTCGCCCATCAAACGTTCGAAGATTTCATGTGCGACATCGGCCTGTTCGGCCTCGACGCGCAGCAGCGAGCGGTTCGCCGGGTCGAGCGTCGTTTCCCAGAGCTGCTCGGCATTCATCTCGCCCAGCCCCTTGTAGCGACTGATCGCGAGCCCCTTGCGGCTGTGCGCGAAGATCGCGTCAAGCAGTTCGGATGGACGTGTCACCGGGTTGGCTTTGGAATTCGTGACTACCGGCACATCGCCCTCTTCCCCTTCGGCCGTTTCGGGCTCGGCCTCGGCCGCCGCACCGGTCGCCTTCACCAGCGGCCGGGGCGGGCATAGGTGTCGGCCTGTTCGGCGGCGAGCTTGTGCAGGCGTCGCGCTTCCTGGCTGGCGAGGAAACCCGCGTCGATCGCATGATGATCGCTCACCCCGCGCCAGCGGCGCTCGAGCGTGTAACCGCCACCCTCGACCGCTTCGACGGTCCACACCGCGTCGCCACTGGTCAGCGCGCGCTCGGCGGCATTGAGCCAGGTCGCGGCGGTCGCGGCGGCGCTGTGGCGCCCCGCGGTGTCGAGATCGGGGTCGAGCGCGCCGGTGAGCGCCAGCGCCTCGACGAGCCCATAATCGAGACTGCGCGGGACGTAGCGCATCAGCGCGCGCAGGCGCCGGCCGTGCTCGATCAGGTCGCGCAGGTCGTTGCCCGACCGCGCGCCGCCCGGCGTTTCGAGCAGCAGCGCGTCGATTCCGCCGTCGACGAGATAATTTTCGAGCGCGCTGTCGTCCTTCAGATACACTTCGCTCCGCCCCTTCGCGACCTTGTAGAGCGGCGGCTGGGCGATGTAGAGATGCCCCGCCTCGATGATCTCGGGCATCTGGCGATAGAAGAAGGTGAGCAGGAGCGTGCGGATGTGCGCGCCGTCGACGTCGGCGTCGGTC
>JACDQN010000069.1 GCA_015657575.1 Sphingopyxis sp. | reverse complement strand
TTCGACACCTCGATCACCGGCCGCAAGGGCTTCCAGTCGTCCACGCGCACCGGCCTGCCGCGCTTCGAGCTCGACGGCGGCACCGGCCGCCTGAAGTTCAACCCGCTCGCTAACTGGAGCCGCGACGACCTCGACGCCTATTTCGAAGCGCACGACCTGCCGCGCCACCCGCTCGAGGCCGAAGGCTATCCCTCGATCGGCTGCTCGCCCTGCACGTCGAAAGTCCAGCCGGGCGAAGACCCGCGCTCGGGCCGCTGGCGCGGCTGGGACAAGACCGAATGCGGCATCCACGAAGCCGTCGTGACGCCGATCGACGATGATCCGGCAAACGATCCGGCGTTTTGAGAAACTCGTCATCCCAGCGAAAGCTGGGATCGCAGGCAACCAGATGCTAGCGTGCCGGCATGAGCAAGGGCGGCTGGATCTATATCATGACCAACAAGCCGGGCGGCGTTCTATACATCGGCGTTACCGCCGACCTGCCCGCTCGCATCTATCAGGAAAATCGAGCTAATCGAAGCGAGCAATCCAGACTGGTCGGACTTATCAGGCAAGATGATTTGAGAGCGATAACGATCCCAGCTTTCGCTGGGATGACGGTAATTATCGATCCTACTCATAATCCTCGAACGCCATGCTGTCGTCGGCGAGGTCGCTGAACTTCGTCGTCTTCGCCTCGAAGTGGAGGCGTACCTTGCCGGTCGAGCCGTGGCGCGATTTGGCGACGATGACTTCGGCGAGACCGAAGACGCGTTCCATTTCCGCGGCCCATTCCTCGTGCGCGGCGTGGATCTTTACATCGTCGCCCTCGATCGGGCGTTTCGGCTCGCGCGCCGCGACATAATAATCTTCGCGGAACACGAAGAGCACCATATCGGCGTCCTGCTCGATCGAGCCGGACTCGCGAAGATCGGAGAGCTGCGGACGCTTGTCTTCGCGGCTTTCGACCTGACGGCTGAGCTGCGACAATGCCATCACAGGGACATTAAGTTCCTTCGCCAAAGTCTTCAAACCACGCGAAATTTCCGATATTTCCTGGACGCGATTGTCGCCGCTTTTCGACGAGCCCTGCAAGAGCTGCAGATAGTCGACGATGATGAAGCCGATGCCATGGCGCCGCTGCAATCGGCGCGCGCGGGTGCGCAGGCCGGCGATGGTCAGGCCCGGCGTGTCGTCGATGAACAGCGGCAGCGTCTGCAGCGCCTGCGCGGCGCGCGACAGCTGCTGGAACTGGTCCTTGCTGATCTTGCCCATGCGCAGCGCCTCGCCCGACACGCCCGACTGTTCGGCGAGCACGCGCGTCGCCAGCTGGTCCGCCGACATTTCGAGGCTGAAGAAGGCCACCTTCGCGCCCATATTCTTCTCGGGCGGAATCCCGTCTTCCTCGTCGCGGCGGAAGCGTTCGGCAGCGTTATAGGCGATATTGGTCGCGAGCGAGGTCTTGCCCATGCCCGGACGCCCCGCGAGAATCATCAAGTCGCTGTTGTGCATGCCGCCGATCTTGGCGTTCATGCTCGAAATGCCGGTGGTGATCCCCGACAGGTGACCGCCCGAATTCAACGCGCGCTCGGCCGCCTGCAGCGCGGTGAGGCTCGCCTGGCTGAAATTCTTGACCGAGCCCATTTCGGCCTCGCCGCCTGCGACACGGTAGAGCGCGGTTTCGGCCTCCTCGATCTGCGATTGCGGATCGACCCGCTCGCTGGTGTCGAGCGCATTGTCGACAAGCCCGCGCCCGACACCGACGAGTTCGCGCAGCAGCGCGAGATCGAATATCTGCCGCGCGAAATCGCGCGCACCGATCAGACCGGCGCCGCTGCCGGTGAGTTGCGCGAGATAGCCGACCCCGCCGACCGCCTTCATCGCCTCGTCGGCCTCGAAGAAGGGCTTCAGCGTCACCGGCGTCGCGATGCTGTTGCGCTCGATCAGCGCCATCGTCTGCTGAAAGATACGTCCGTGCAGCGGCTCGAAAAAATGGTCGGGGGTCAGCGCGACGGGCAGATCCTCGACGACTCGGTTGTCGATCAGAATCGCACCCAAAAATGCGGCTTCGGCCTCGATATTGCGGGGCAATTGGCGGTCGTCTCCGGCGGAAACCGAGGCAGGAAAGAGTGCGATTTCGGGCATGGTGGAGCACCATGCTACGCCCCGGAACGCCATGCAACAATGATCCCGGCACGCACGCCGAGCCTGTGGATAGTTTCGGCATAAGTCGCCCCTTGCCCTTCGTGCCGCGCCAAGTAGAAGCACAGGCAGCATGAGCGACGCAGCCCCCTCGAAACAGCGGATCATTTCGGTCGAGCTCGACGAAGGGTCGATCGTCTGGCGCAATCCCGACGTCGAGCAGGAACGCCGCGTCGCGATCTTCGACCTGATCGAGGATAATAAGTTCGTGCCGCAGCGTGGCCATCCCGATGGCTATGCCGGACCCTATCGCTTGATGTTACGTGTCGAGGAAGGTCGATTGATCTTTGAAATCTCACGCGAAGATGGTTCGCCGCTCGAAGCGATCATCCTCGGGCTCGGACGCTTCCGCCGCCCGATCCGCGATTATTTCGCGATCTGCGACAGCTATTATCAGGCGATCAAGACCTCGACCGCGCAGCAGATCGAGACAGTCGATATGGCGCGCCGCGGCCTCCACAATGAAGCGGCCGAGATGCTGATGGACCGGCTCGACGGCAAGATCGCGGTCGATTTCGACACCGCGCGGCGGTTGTTCACGCTGATCTGCGTGCTCCACATCAAGGGCTGACGATGGCGACGGGGGCGGCAAAGATCGGGGGCAAGGGATCGCCGGGCCGGTGGCAGCGCTGGCGCGACGCGGCCGAGCGTTTGCTACGGCGTACCGCGGGGACGCTGCTGCTCATCCTGCTCGGCGTCGCAATCGCGCTGTGGTGGGCGTCGCGCTGGACCCCGTCGCGCGAGCTGTTCCCGACGCAGGGCGTGACGATCGACGCCGCCAACGGCGAGGTGCGCTGGGGCTCGATCAAGGCCGCGGGCGCCGATTTCGCCTATGTCGTCGCGACCGACGGTATCGATGGCGTCGATCCGATGTTCGCCCGCAATCTCGCCGGCGCGCGCGAGGCGGGTATCCGCATAGGAGCGATCCATCGTTACAGCCTGTGCCGCCTCGCGACCGATCAGGCCGCCAATTTCATCCGCCACGTGCCCCGGCGCGCCGATGCCCTGCCCTCGGTCGTCTGGCTCGATTTCGACGACAATTGCCCCGACCGGCCGACGCGCGCGCTGCTTCTTTCCGAACTCGCGACCTTTCTCGCGCAGATCGAGGCCCATATGGGCAAGGACAGCCTGATCGCGCCCGGGCCTGCGTTCGAGGCGGAATATAGGGTGACGCAGGGTATCGCGCGCACCATCTGGCTGCGCCGCGATTTCTTCGAACCCGATTATGGCGCGCACCCTTGGGCGATGTGGCAGGCGAACAACCATATCCGCCTGTCGGGCGCCGACGGCACCGTCGGTTGGAACGTGTTGCGCCCGCAAGGAGAGACGCCATGACCGACACCCGCGACGACTTGATCGCCGCTGCGCGCGATGCCGCCGGCCGCGCCTATGCGCCCTATTCGGGCTTTCACGTCGGCGCCGCGCTGCTGCTCAAGAATGGCGATGTCGTCACCGGTGCCAACGTCGAAAATGCAAGCTATGGCCTGACCCTCTGCGCCGAGACGGCGGCGGTCGCGAAGATCGCGAACGAGGGCTGGATCGGCGAACTGGCCGAAGTGGCGATCGTCGGCGGCCGGCCCGACGGCGACGCGCTGATCGGCAGCGATCCGGTCAATCCCTGCGGCCGTTGCCGCCAGATTCTCAACGAAGCCGCCGAGCGGTCGAAGGTCGATATCCTCGTCCATTGCGCGTCGGGCGACGGCACGGCGGTCGCGACCTACAAGCTCAGCGAACTGCTCCCCGCCGCTTTCGGGCCGAAGGATCTCGGCCTGATCGACTGAGACGAGGGCTGTTTTCTTTCGCCGTGCTGAACTTGTCTCAGCATCCATGGTCTGCCGGCTCGTTTGACGCCGCGCTTCGGGAAAGTGCCGATCATGAACCCTGAAAAAAGTTCAGGGTGACGATCAATTGGATATCTTCGCGCAAGACACTGACTGCTTGCGCGAAGCCCGGCTCCCCGACAAGACAGCGGCATGAGCATTCTTTCCGACAAATGGATTCGCAACGCCGCCCTGAACGACGGCATGATCGAACCTTTCGTGGAGGCGCAGCGCCGCGACGGCTGCATCAGCTATGGCCTGTCGTCCTATGGCTATGACGCGCGCGTCGCGCCCGAATTCAAGATTTTCACCAATATAGACAGCACGACGGTCGATCCCAAGGCGTTCGACCCCAAGAATTTCGTCGACCGCGAAACCGACGTCTGCATAATCCCGCCGAACAGCTTCGCGCTCGCCCGGACGGTCGAATATTTCCGTATCCCGCGCGACGTGCTCGTGATCTGCCTCGGCAAATCGACCTATGCGCGCTGCGGGATCATCGTCAACGTCACCCCGCTCGAACCCGGCTGGGAGGGGCATGTGACGCTCGAATTTTCGAACACCACGCCCCTGCCCGCCAAGATTTACGCCAATGAAGGCGCGTGCCAATTCCTCTTCCTGCAAGGCAATGAGCCCTGCGAGACGAGCTACGCCGACCGCGCCGGCAAATATATGGGGCAGAAGGGCGTTACCCTTCCCCGGCTCTAGATACCGCGACTTACCCTCAGCGCGCTTGCCCTCGCATCGAAAGTTGATAACGTTCTCATAAATCAAAATATGGGATGAGGTCATGAAACTGCGCACCGCCGCATTCGCGCTCGCCGCACTGCTTTGCTCCGCCAACGCGCATGCCGAAGGCTTTCTGAAAGTCGAGGGCACCCGGATCGTCGACGGATCGGGTCAGCCCGTCATCCTCCGCGGCATGGGCCTCGGCGGCTGGATGCTGCAGGAAGGCTATATGCTGCAGCTCGGCGAGATCGGGCAGCAATATAAGATCCGCGCCAAGCTCGTCGAGCTGGTCGGCGAGGAGCGCACGGCCGAATTCTATCGCGCATGGCTCGACAATCACACGACCGAGGCCGACATCGCCGCGATGGCGAAATGGGGTTTTAACTCGGTGCGCCTGCCGATCCATTTCGCCCAGCTGACCCTGCCCGCCGATCAGGAGCCCAAGGCCGGTCAGGACACGTGGCACGAAGAGGGTTTCCGCCGCATCGACCGCCTGCTCGAATGGAGCCGCAAGAACCGCATCTATCTGATCCTCGATCTCCACGCCGCACCCGGCGGCCAGGGCAACGACCTTGCCATATCCGACCGCGATCCGGCGAAACCCTCGCTGTGGGAGAGCGAAGAAAATCAGCGCAAAACCGTCGCGCTGTGGAAGAAGCTTGCCGCGCGCTACAAGGACGAGCCGTGGATCGGCGCCTATGACATGATCAACGAGCCCAATTGGAGCTTTGCAACCCCGGGCAAGGGCAATGGCTGCGACGAGACCGAGAGCAAGGCGGTCTGGGATCTTCAGCAACGCATCACCCAGGCGATCCGCGAGGTCGACCAAAAGCATATCGTGATCATTGAGGGCAATTGCTGGGGAAATAATTACAAGGGCTTGCCGCCCGTGTGGGATGCCAATCTGGCGATCAGCTTCCACAAATATTGGAACCGCAACGACGAAGCGAGCATCGCCGAGATCAAAGCGCTGCGGTCGCGGACCAACCGCCCGATCTGGCTCGGCGAGTCAGGTGAGAACAGCAATGCCTGGTTCCGCGACGCGATCGCCCTTGTCGAAGGCGAAGGCATCGGCTGGAACTTCTGGCCCTTGAAGAAGGTCGGTTTCAACCAGCCGCTCGAGATCGTGTCCGGCGACGGCTGGATGCGGATCGTCGCGTGGATGACCGGCAAGGGCGAGAAGCCCGCGCCCGACGAAGCCTTCGCCGCGATGATGGAGTTCGCCGAAAACACGCGGTTCGACAGGAATATCCCGAAACCCGATGTTCTCGACGCGATGTTCCGCCAGCCGCACGATTCGGGCTATCGTCCCTTCGCGCCGCGGTCGCTCGGCGGGGAACCGCTGACGATCGCCGCGGCGGACTACGACCTCGGCCCACCGGGCATCGCCTATCATGACACGGCCGACGCCAATTATCATGTCTCGACCGGCGGCGAACGGACGCCGTGGAACAACGGCAATACCTATCGTAATGATGGCGTCGATATCGCGCGCGACACCGATGGTACGCCCTATGTCAGCGACTTCGTGACCGGCGAATATATGCGCTACAGCGCCGATGTCGCGAAAGCGGGGCGCTGGACGGTTTCGGCGCGCGTGCGCTCGAAAAAGGGCGGCCGCATCGGCATCCACGAGCGCGGCGTGACGATCGCGGCGGGAACCGTGTGGCAGTCGGTCAAGCTCGCCGACGTCGACCTGCCCGCCGGCCCCGGCGCCGCGACGCTGCGCGCGCTCGATTGCAGCGACTGCGAAGTCGCCGCGTTGGTGTTCACTCCCCGCTAGGGCGGAACCCATCGCCTCCCCTGCGCGTCCTGTCTACACAAGCGGACGGGGCGCGCGAGTGGAGGAATGCCATGTCCATGATCGCCGTCTTTTTAGGCCGCTTGTTCATCGCCCTGATTTTCATCGTGTCGGGGATCAACAAGCTGATCCATGTAAGCGATACGACCGCGATGATCTCGGCCGCCGACTTGCCCGGCTGGCTTGCCATCCCGACTGGACTGTTCGAGCTGATCGCGGGTTTCTCGATAGCGCTCGGCTTTGCGACGCGGCTTTGGTCGATCCTGCTCGCGAGCTTCGTGCTGCTGACGATCCTCTTCTTCCACCGCGAGTTCACCGATCCGGTGCAGGCGATGGCGGCGATGAAGAACCTCGCCATCGCGGGCGGCCTGCTCTGTCTGTTCGGCTATGGGCATACGCGGTGGAGCTATGACGCGCTGCGCGCGAAGCGGCGGGCGGAAGTTGCCGAAAGTGCCGCGCAGCGTCACGCGGCCGAGGCCGAACTTCGGGCCGCACGCGCCGAAGGGCGGGCGGAGGCGGTCGGAGCGCCGGTCGTGGTCAAGAAGCGGCCCTTCTGGCGGCGTTGACGCTTCGCGCTTGGCATCGCGGCCGCGCTGCGCTAGCCTCTACTTGACGTTTACGTAAAGGGAGAGTCTGCCATGGCCGCGAGCCGCGATCTCGACATCATCGTCTATGGTGCGACGGGCTTTACCGGCCGCCTCGTGGCCGAGTATCTGGCGCACCAGTACAAGGGGCGCAAGAATGCGCCGAAATGGGCGATGGCGGGGCGCAGCCTCGACAAGCTGGCGGAAGTGCGCGACCTGATCGGCGCCAGCGAAGAAACCCCGCTGATCGTCGCCGACGCGAGCGACCCCGCGAGCCTCGACAAGATGGCCGCGAGCACCAAGGTCGTGCTGACCACCGTCGGCCCCTACCAGCTTTACGGCAGCGAACTCGTCGCCGCCTGCGTCCGGGCGGGCACCGCCTATGCCGACCTTTGCGGCGAACCGGGCTGGATGCGCGAGATGATCGACGAACATGACGCGGCGGCCAAAGCGTCGGGCGCGCGCATCACTTTCAGCTGCGGGTTCGATTCGATCCCCTTCGACCTCGGCGTCTCGTTCCTGCAGGCCGAGGCCGTCAAACGCCACGGCAAGCCCGCGCCGCGCGTCAAGGGGCGCGTCCGCAAGATGGCGGGCGGGGCGTCGGGCGGCACGATCGCGAGCCTGACCGAAACGCTGAAGGCCATTGCGAAGAAGCCGTCGCTGGCGCTGCTGCTCAAGTCGAGCTTCGCGCTCACGCCCGGCTTCGAGGGCCCGTCGCAGCCGACCGGGCTGATCCCCGAATATGACAGCGCGACCGGTACCTGGACCGCGCCCTTCGTGATGGCGCCGATCAACACAAAGAATGTGCACCGCACCAATTTCCTGCTCGGCCACAAGTGGGGCGCGGATCTGGTCTATGACGAGATGGTGATGACGACGATCGGCGACGCGGGCAAGGCGATGGCCGAGGCGATGGCGAAGGCGAACCCCTTCGACCCGAGCATCAAACCCGGCGAAGGCCCGAGCAAGGAAGAGCGCGAGAACGGCTTTTACGACATCCTCTTCATCGGCGAATATCCCGATGGGCAGGCCGTCCGCGCCAGCGTGCAAGGCGACCGCGATCCCGGCTATGGCTCGACGTCGAAGATGCTCGCCGAAACGGGCATCGCGCTGCTCGAAAACGAGGGCGCGGGCGGCGTGTGGACGCCCGGCGCACTGCTCGGCGACGCGCTGATCGACCGGCTGACCGCGAACGCCGGACTGACCTTTCAGATCGAGGAATAAGCAGAATATGACCACCTCCCCCAGCGCGCTCGACGCGCTGCTCGCGACGCTGCGCACCGAAGAGGGCGTGGCCACCGCGCATATCGACGAAGGATGGATGCAGGGCCGCACCGCCTATGGCGGGATCAGTTCGGCGGTCGCGCTCGCGGGCGCGATGGCGCTGCACCCGACCGAAACGCCGCTGCGCTATGCGCAGATCAGCTTCGTCGGTCCCGTCGGCGGCGACTGCACCGTTGCGACGCGCGTGCTGCGCCAGTCGAAATCCTCGCTGTTCATCGAAGCCGGCGTGTCGAGCGATCAGGGTTTCGGCACTGCTGCGACCTTCGCCTTTTCGGGCGACCGCAAGAGCCATCTCGACCACAATCGGCTGACGATGCCCGGCGCGCCCGATCCGGAAACGCTCGCGCCGGTACCCGAACACCACGCGCGCCCCAGCTTCACCCGCCATTTCGACATGCGGCCGACCACCGGCCCGCGCTTCAGCTGGAAGGGCGAGGTTGGCGAATATCTGACCTGGGTGCGCTTCGTCGAGGAACCGGCCTGCCACCCCGCGGTCGCGCTGCTCGCGATGGGCGACGCGCTGCCGCCCGCGGCGATGGCGCTGTTCAGCGAATTCGGTCCGATCAGCTCGATGAACTGGACGGTCAATATGTTGACCGGCACGCCCAAAACCGACGACGGCTGGTGGCTCTTGTCGGCCAAGACCGGCTATGCCCGCCATGGCCTGTCGGTACAGGATATGATGCTGTGGAACCGCGCCGGCGAACCGGTGCTCAGCGGCAGTCAGGCGATCGCGATCTACGCGTGATGGCGTGATATTCTCCCATAGCGAAGCCGCGGATCGGGAACGGCAGCTAGCGGGCGATAGCTGACGTAAAGCCCCTCCCCTCAGGGGAGGGGTTGGGGGTGGGGTCTGCAGCCTTGCGCGAGGCCGCTGCGCCCACCCGCTGCGACTAACGAACAAGTTCGTAAGTCTCGCTGCCCTCCCCTGAAGGGGAG
>JACDQN010000068.1 GCA_015657575.1 Sphingopyxis sp. | reverse complement strand
GCCATCCACCGGGCCCCGGCCGGGGCAAGCGGGTTGCGCAGCATCGGTACGAAACCGACGCGAGGAACGGGAGGGCGAGCCCGAGCCCGAGCCCGCCGAAGATCGGCAGCGCCGCCCAGGCCGGCAGCACCAGCGTCGCGCCGAGTGCGGCGCCGAGCAGCGGGCCGCTGCACGGCGTCGCGACGAACGCGGCGAGCGCGCCGGTCCAGAAGCCCCCCGCCGCACCCCCCTTGTCGGCGAGCGCCTGGCCGCGGCCGAACGACGGCAGTTCGAACGCACCGAGCAGATTGAGCGTGATCGCGAGCGACAGGATCAGCAGCGCGAGCACGCTGACCGGATGCTGGAGCTGGAAGGCCCAGCCGACCTGCTCGCCCGCCGCGCGCAGCAGGAGCAGCGCGGCGCCGAGCAGCAGCGCGGTCAGAACGGCGCCGCCGGTGTAGGCGAGCGCCTCGACCTTCGCCGTTCGCGCATCGCCGCCCGACCGCGCGAGGCTGAGCGCCTTGAGGCTGAGGATCGGAAAGACGCACGGCATCAGGTTGAGGATCAGCCCGCCGAGGATCGCCCCGCCGAGCGCGGTCCAGAACAGCGCCATGTCGACGCCCCTGCCTTCCGTCGCGATCGTCTCGCCCGCGGCGGGAACGGCGCCGGGTTCGAACTGCACCGAAAGCCCCCGCCCGTCGCCGAGCTTCAGCAGCGCCGCGACCGGCCCGTCGGCTTCGCCCTTCGCCGCGGTCTCGACGATGATATGATCGCCGTTGCGGCTGAACGCCTGCGGCGCGGCATAATCGACGAGTTCGCGGGTTTCGAGAAACAGGTGCGGAGATTTGGGGTCGCTGCCCGTGGGCAGCGGGATTGCGAACCGCACCCGCTCGCCGCGCCGTTCCCACATGCCGTGCCGGTCGAGCGGCTGCGGCAGCGCGGCGCGCCATCCATCGAAGCGCTGGCGCGATGCCGCTGCGGCCGCCCCGTCGCCTGCGGTCAGCTTGACCGCGATGACGGCCTTTTCGGGCACGCAGATCTTGTCGGAACAGGCGAGCCAATTGGCGAGACCCGACAGCGTCAGGTCGGTCCCCGGCGCGACGCTCCTGTCGATGCGGACATCGGCGAGCAGCGCATAGGGATGCTCATAGGCATGGTTCATCATCCCGAAAAGCGTCAGCGCCTCGGGCACCGGATAGCGGAAGCCGGAGACGGACACGCCCTCGGGCAGATTCCATTCGACGTTGAAGCCATAGCCCGCGTCGCCGCCGTTGATCCAATAGCCGTGCCAGCCTTTTTCGGGCGCCATGGTCAGCGCGATCGCGGTGGCACCGCCCGGCGCGGGCGCGCTCGATTCGGCGACCAGCCTGGCCTCGATATGGTTCGATTGCGCCTTTGCGGGAGCCGCGGCGAAGAGCGCAGCGGCCCATATCGCCAGCAACAGCTTCCCCACGCGTGTCACAAAAGCCTCACTCCGCAAATTCATGGTCCGCCCGCAGCTGTTCGTCGTTCGAAGGCTTGCCATATAGGCGGCTTTCGACGAGAGGACAGCCCGCGCTGACGCCCTATCAGGAGAAGCTGCCCGTGAAGCTGAAATATCTCACCGCCGCCATGGCCGCCGCCCTCTGCATGACGGGTACCAGCGCAGTTTTCGCACAGGGTACGGCGGCACCGGCGCAAAAGGTTACGGCGGCGACGCCCGCGCCGAAATTGATCGTGATGATCGCGGTCGACCAGTTCTCCGCCGACCTGTTCGCCGAATATCGCGGCAGCTTTTCCGGCGGCCTCGCCCGGCTGGCGTCGGGCGTCATATTCCCGTCGGGCTATCAAGCGCACGGAGCGACCGAAACCTGCCCCGGCCATTCGACCATCCTGACCGGCAATCATCCGGCGCACACCGGGATCGTCGCCAATCATTATTTCGACTTGTCGGCGAACCGCGAAGACAAGCGTGTCTATTGCGCCGAGGATGAAACGGTGGCCGGCACCAGCTCGGGCGGCGGCAAATATGCGCCCTCGATCAATCACCTGCTCGTCCCCACGCTCGGCGACCTGATGAAGGCACACGATCCCAGGGCGCAGGTCGTCTCGGTCTCGGGCAAGGATCGCTCGGCGATCATGATGGGCGGGCGCCAGGCCGACGAGCTGATGTGGCTCGCCCCGGCCGGTCTCACCAGCTATCGCGGCACCACGCTGTCGCCCACCGCGCAGCAGGCGAGCGCGGCGATCGCGGCGGCGATCAACCAGCCGCGCCCCGCGATGACGCTTCCGGCCGATTGCGCCGCGCACGACATCGCGATTCCGCTCGACGCCAAGGGTGCCACGGTCGGTACCGGCCGCATGGCGCGCGATGCCGGTGATTTCCGCCGTTTCATGGCGTCGCCCGAAGCCGACGGCGCGGTGCTCGCGACCGCCGCGGCGCTGCGCCAGGTGCGCAAGATGGGCGAGGGCAGCGGCACCGACCTGCTGATCGTCGGGCTGGCGGCGACCGATTATGTCGGGCATAGCACGGGCACCGAAGGCAGCGAAATGTGCCTCCAGATGGCGGGCCTCGACCGCGAGCTCGGCGATTTCTTCATCCGCCTCGATGCGACGGGCATCGACTATGTCGTCGCGCTGACCGCCGACCATGGCGGCCACGACCTGCCCGAACGCAACCGCCAGAATGCCTGGCCCGACGCGCAGCGCATCGACAAGGCGCTCGACCCCGAAGCGGTGGGGAAGGCGGTCGCCGAAAAGCTCGGCCTGCCGCAACCGATCCTCTATGGCGAAGGCGGCGATTATTATTTCGCCAAGACGCTGACCGCGGCGCAGCGCAAGGCCGCGCTTGCCGAGATCCTTCCGCGGCTGCGTGCCCACCCGCAGATCGAGGCGGTGGTGACGCGCGAAGAGCTCGACGCGCATCCGATTTCGAAGCGCGCGCCCGACACGTGGACGCTGCTCGACAAGCTGCGCGCTTCCTATCATCCGCAGCGTTCGGGCGATTTCATCATCGCATTGAAGCCGCGCGTCACGCCGATTGCCGAACCCGGCGTCGGCTATGTCGCCACGCATGGCTCGGTGTGGGATTACGACCGCCGCGTGCCGATCCTGTTCTGGCGCAAGGGTTTGACCGGTTTCGAACAGCCCAACGCCGTGATGACGGTGGATATCATGCCGACGCTCGCCTCGCTGATCGGCGTGCCGGTCGATGCGGCGAAAATCGACGGCCGCTGCCTCGACCTGATCGCGGGTCCCGAGAGCAGTTGCCGCTAAACAAAAGAAGACCAGGGACGATGACGAAGAATTTGAAGAATTTTGCCGGCCGCATGCTGCTCGTCGGCTGCGGCAATATGGCGGGCGCGATGCTCGACCGCTGGCTGAAGGCGGGGCTCGATCCCGCCCAGGTGGCGATCGTCGATCCGTTCGCGGCGCCGCGCGAGGGCATCGCGCAATTCGCATCGCTGGCCGAATGGTTGGGTTCGGGCGGCAGTGCCGACTGGATCATGTTGGGGATGAAACCGCAGCAGCTCGGCGACGTGGCGGGTGACCTGGCGGACGCGGTGACCGGCGAGACGCATCTGCTGTCGATCCTGGCCGGCGTTTCGCTCGCCGATCTCGCCGCGCGCTTTCCTGCTGCGAAGGCGCAGGTGCGCATCCTGCCGAACCTCGCTGCGCGCATCGGCGCGGGCGTGTCGGCCGTCGCCAGTCTCGGCGATGCCGATAAGGCGGCGATCACCGGCCTGTTGACGCCGCTCGGCACGGTCGTCGCGCTCGACGACGATACGACGATGGATCTCGTCACCGCCTTCACCGGCAGCGGTCCCGCCTTCGTCTTTCGCCTGATCGAATCCTATGCCGCCGCGGGCGAACGCCTCGGTCTTTCGGCGGAGGACGCGCTGAAGCTTGCGACCGCGACCTTCAGCGGGTCGACCGCGCTGCTCGAGGGCAGCGGCGAAAAGCCCGGCGTGCTCGTCGCGCAGGTCGCGAGCAAGGGCGGCACGACGCAGGCGGGTCTCGACGTGCTCGACGCCGACGGCCAGCTCGCCGCGCTGATGACCAACGTATTGCGCGCGGCGCGCGATCGCGGGCGCGAACTCGCCGACATCGCGCGCGGCGAAGGCTAGGGTCAGGACCCATTCATTCCACGTTCGAGGCGTCGAAATGGCGAAGCTTGGGCGGGTGCAGCGGGTAGCATCGCTACCCGCAAGGCCGCGCAAGCCTGAGCTCGAAGCCATTTCGGCGTCCCTTCGGGATTTGATCGATTTTGCCCAGGCCAGCGTCGAAAAATCTCGAAATATCGACATATTCCTTCGCCTTTTCTCCTCGCCCTGAGCAAAATCGCTTCAAACCTCGAACGTGGAATTAAGGGGTCCTGACCCTAGGATTCGTTGCCCAGCGCCGCGACGCGGCCGCGGTCGCGCGGCGGCAGCAATGCCTCGCTGACCTGCCAGAAACCGGTCACCGCCTGCTGCCCAGCGTGGGTGTAGGCGCGGCTCATCGCGTCGCGCAGCAGGGTGAAGATCGACGCTTCGAGCGCGCGGCCCGTATCGGTCAGCCGCAATTCCTTCTGCCGCCGGTCGCGGTTGCCGGGGCGCGTCGCGACCAGCGCCCGCGCCTCGAGCTCCTTGAGCACGCGCCCGAGCGACTGTTTGGTGATGCCGAGCAGCGACAGCAGGTCGGCGATCGCCAGCCCGGGCTGGCGCGCGATGAAATAAAGTGCGCGATAATGCGCGCGCCCGAGGTCGTTTTCGGCGAGGCGGGCGTCGATCGTCTTCCACAATCCGCCATGGGCGAAGAACAGATATTCGATCCCGCGACGCACTTCGGCCTCGCGCAAGAAAAGAGCGGAAGCGGCGGGAACTTGTGAAAGAAAATTATCGTCCGGCATAGTCACTACCGTTGCGCGCGGCGCCCGTCTTTGGCAAGAGGCGCGCTCCATAAACCCGCTAACCACAGGTGTTTTCGCATGTCCGCTCCCGCCTTCACCCATCTGCCGCACCCGAATCCGGCTGCGGACGAGGTACGCGCGGCGGCCATTGCGGACCCCGTGTTCGGGCGCGTCTTCACCGATCATATGGTCTCGATCCGCTATTCGGACGACAAGGGCTGGCATGATGCAGAGGTGATGCCGCGCGGGCCGCTCACGCTCGATCCCGCGACCGCGGTGCTTCATTATGCGCAGGAAATCTTCGAAGGGTTGAAGGCGTATCGCCTCGACGACGGCTCGATGGCGCTGTTCCGGGTCGAGGCGAATGCCGCGCGCTTCAACGCGAGCGCCCGCCGCATGGCGATGGCCGAGCTTCCGGAGGAGTTGTTCATCGCCGCGGTGAAGGCGGCCGTGGCCGCCGACGCGAGCTGGTTTCCGCCGGTCGACGGCGGCGCGCTCTATTTGCGTCCCTTCATGTATGCGAGCGAGGTGTTCCTCGGCGTGAAGCCCGCGGCCGAATATCATTTCCTCGTCATCACCTCGCCGGTCGGCAATTATTTCAAGTCGGGCGCCCCCGCGATCTCGCTGTGGGTGTCGGAAGATTATACGCGCGCCGCGCCGGGCGGGACCGGCGCCGCCAAATGCGGCGGCAATTATGCATCGAGCCTCGTTGCGCAGCGCGAGGCGATCGCCAAGGGGCACGATCAGGTCGTCTTCCTCGACGCCGCCGAGCATCGCTGGATCGAGGAATTGGGCGGCATGAACATGTTCTTCGTCTTCGACGACGGCAGCATCGTCACCCCGCCGCTGACCGGCACGATCCTGCCCGGTATCACCCGCGACGCGATCATCACGCTGGCGCGCGACGAGGGGCTGACGGTGCGCGAGGAGCCCTATGCGATCGACCAGTGGCAGGCCGATGCGGAAAGCGGCCGCCTCACCGAAAGCTTCGCCTGCGGCACCGCCGCAGTGGTCACTCCGGTGGGCAAGGTGACGCGCGGAGAGACCAGCTTCACCATCGGCGCGGGCGGACCGGGTCAGGTCACGGGCATGCTTAAGGACAAGCTAGTGCGCATCCAGCGCGGTCTCGCCGCCGATCCGCACGGCTGGGTCACCCGCCTTTAAGGCTTCCTTGCAATCGCCGGCGCCGCGCTATAGAGCGCGCGTCGCACCGGCCGTTGGGGCGTAGCCAAGCGGTAAGGCAGCGGTTTTTGGTACCGCCATGCGCAGGTTCGAATCCTGCCGCCCCAGCCAGCCGG
>JACDQN010000067.1 GCA_015657575.1 Sphingopyxis sp. | reverse complement strand
GCGCAGCTTTTTCAGCACATCATATCCGGTGCATGTCGGGACAGGTTCAGGTCGAGCAGGATGATGTTCGTAATCATAGAGCTTACCCAGATCCAACCCTTCCTCACGAGATCGGTGGTATAGACGTTGAAGCCTTCGGTCGTGAGCATCGTGTCGATCGCTTTCGCGGTCGTCGGCTCGTCCTCGATCAGCAGTACGCGCATTGGGCACCCCTTGATTGTTCCCACGATAGCCCTGCAGTCCGTCCGCATGACCACCCTGTGCCACCGACCGACCCCTGTTGCGGGACTGCCGGAACATTAACCACGAAACTAATGAAGGGAAAAGGTTAATTTTGGTTTAACCCGCAGGATTCCACGAGTCGCGGCCAATTTGCCACAGTCGGTCAGCCCGATTTCCGATCATGGTGAAGCGCGAGATGGGCTTCGTGGGCGCCCGTGCACGACCGCTTGAGCACATCGACCAGATAGTCCGACAGCGCCTTGACGCGCGCCGGCCGCAGCCGCGAGGGCGGCGACAGCAGGTGCAGATGCGCCTGGGGAAGCGACCAGTCGGTGAGGATGCGCACCAGCGCGCCCGACGCCAGTGCCTCGTCGGCGATGAAGTCGGGCAGCACCGCGATCCCGCCTCCGGCGATCAGCCACGGCACCACGATATCGCCATTGTTCGTGAAGAGCGGCCCGGCGGGAACGATGGTCGCTTCCTCCTTCGCGCGATGAAATCGCAGCGGTATCGCGCCGTCGCGGTGGCCATAGCCGACCAGCCGATGCCCCGCGAGTTCGAGCGGATGTTTGGGCGTTCCCTGTTTTTCCAGATAGGCCGGGCTCGCGATCACCGACGCCGCGACCGGCGCGATCGTCCGCGCGAGCAGGCTCGAATCGGCAAGGTTTGAAATCCGGAGCGCCAGATCGATGCCTTCCCCGACCAGGTCGTTCCGCGCGTCGTTCAGCATCACCTCGACATCGACCGCCGGATGCCGTTCGAGAAAGGCGGCGAGCGGCGGGCCGAGCACCTTGATCCCGAAGCTCATCGGCGCCGCGAGCCGGATCGGTCCCGCCAGGTCGACGCGGTCGCCGCGCGCGGCCTCGGTCGCCGCGGTCGCCGCCGCCACCATCGCCCGCGCCTCGGCGAGCAATCCCGCGCCCGCGGTCGACGGGGTCACCGACCGCGAACTGCGATGCAGCAAGGTGATGCCGAGCGTCGCCTCCAGCCGGCTCACCGCCTTCGACACGCTGGCTTTCGACAGACCCAGCGATGCGGCCGCCGCGGTAAAGCTGCCGCTGTCGGCGACGGCGACGAAACAGGCCCAGCCTTCATAGTCGGGAAGCGCCATGATTACCCCACAAATGGAAACGATGATTTTCCACATATGCTATTTCAGAAACGACCCCAATGCCTATTTTGACCTCAACACGACAGCATCGCCAGCCCCCCACGGCGGCATGGCGACTAGAGGAAAGGAACAGCCATGATCGACATTCGCAAATTCGACACGCTGGGCCACGCCAACCATGGCTGGCTCGACGCCCGTCATCACTTCTCCTTCGCCAATTATTACGAGCCCGATCGCATGGGTTGGGGCGCGCTGCGCGTCTGGAACGACGACAGCATCGCCGCCCAGTCGGGTTTCCCGCCGCATCCGCACCGCGACATGGAAATCATCACCTATGTCCGCACCGGTGCGATCACCCACCGCGACTCGATGGGCAACAGCGGCCGCACCGCGGCGGGCGATGTCCAAGTGATGAGCGCCGGCACCGGCGTCACGCACAGCGAGTTCAACCTCGAGGACGAGGATACGACGCTGTTCCAGATCTGGATCATGCCCGACCGCGAGGGCGGCAATCCCGGCTGGGCGCGCGCCAGTT
>JACDQN010000066.1 GCA_015657575.1 Sphingopyxis sp. | reverse complement strand
CGCCTGGGCAAAGGTCAGGCGGCTGTGCGCGGTTTCGGGTTTGCCGAGCATCGAAATCAGCGGATTGGCGACGACCTGCACGATGACCACGCCGCTCGCGAGCACGAACAGCGCGAGCAGGAACAGTCCGTAAACCGCCTGCTGCGACGCCGGGATGAACAGCAGACAGCCGACGAGCATCGTCAGCAGCCCGGCCACCGCGCCGCGCATATAACCGATCTTTTTGACCAGCTTCGCGCCGGGAATACCGATCACCAGATAGGCGGTGAAGAAGCAGAACTGGATCAGCATCGCCTGCGTATAGTTGAGCGTGAACAACTCCTTCAGCTTCGGAATCAGCACGTCGTTCAGCGACGTGATCCCGCCGAAGATGAAAAACAGGCCCATGACGAACAGCCGCAGTTCGGGTGCATCGACGTGCGCCCCCTGCCCGCCGCCGCCGGCCGGATCGGTGCTCGACGCGATTTCAGGCGCTAAGGCCATGCTTCTCTCCCCAGATTATATGACAACCATGATCGCGATGTTTGTCATTTTGCCTTCGGCGGACAAGGCAGATTTTTCGCCGACCGCTTCGACATTCGTATGCAGCAGCGTCGCGGCGAAGCCCTTGTCGGCGGTGACGCTGAGCGCATAGTCGAGCTTCTGCAGATTGGCGCCCGCGTCGGCGAAACAGCGCAGCGGTATGCGGAACGAGCCGACCTGCCCCTTGGGCGCGGCCTTGACCCAGTCCGAAATGTCGAACGCCTGCCCGCCGAGCGCCACCGTTACCGGGCCGGTACCGAGCGCATCGACGCGCCATTCGACGCGCAAAGCAAAGCTGTTGTTGAGCTGACGCGAGAGATCCGCATAGGGGCCCGAGAGGTGGAAGGCGGCGGGGCCGGTCCAGACGAAGCTCTTGCCGTCCTCCTGCGCCTTCACGTCGACCGAGCGCGCGGCGAGCAGTCCGCCGGGACTCGATACGGGTGCCGATTCGACCGGACGGGCGCCGCCTGCATCGGTTACGGTGAGCGCCCACGGCGCGCGCGCGCGGCCGCCGGCGAAATAGGTGGTGACATTGAGCGCCGCCGCGATGTCGACGCCGAGCTCTTCCGAAAGCTGCGGCACCGTCGTCGTCGCACCATATTTCAGGCCGTAACCGACCGGCCAGAGCGGCTTTTCGACCGGCGAGCGCGCATCGGCGGGCCAGGCGAAGGGCAAGGTGCCGGTGAAACCGCGCGCTGTCTTGCCGTCCTTGCCCGCGACGAGCACGTCGGCGACGCCCGCGCCCTGCGATCCCGGCAGCCAGCCGGCGACGAAGGCATCGGACGCGTTGATTTCGGGGCTGGTGAACATCGGGCGGCCCGACAGGAACAGCGCAACCACGGGAATGCCCGCGGCCTTCAGCTTCTTGAGCGTCGCAAGGTCGGTCGCCTCCGACGGCTGGTAATCGAGCGTCGGCACGTCGCCCTGGAATTCCGCGTACGGCGCCTCGCCGAACACGACGATCGCGACGTCCGGTTTTTCCTTGAACACGCCGCCGTCGGACAGCGTCGCGACGCCGCCCGCATCGCGCACCGCCTTGTCGAGCGCTTCCCAGATCGTCTGGCCGTTCGGGAAGTCCGAACGTACGACATCGGTGCCCTGCCAGCTGATCGTCCAGCCGCCCGACTGGATCGCCATGCTGTCGGCCGCCGGACCGGTGACGAGCACGCGCGCACCCGGCCTGATCGGCAGCACGCTTCCGTTGTTCTTCAGCAGAACCAGCGATTTGGCGACGGCTTCGCGCGCGACGGCCAGATGCTCGGGCGACCCCACCGGCTTGACCTGGCTGCGGTCGGCATGCCCTTCGGGAAACAGGCCGAGCTTATATTTCACGCGCAGGATGCGGCGCACCGCATCGTCGAGGCGCGCAGCGGGGATCGTGCCGTCCTTCGCCTGTTTCAGCGTCGTTTCGTAGAGGCCCTTCCAGCTGTCGGGCGCCATGAACATGTCGAGCCCGGCGTTGATCGACTGGGCGCAATCGGTGACGCTGCACCCCGCGACCTGGCCATGGCCGTTCCAGTCGCCGACGACGAATCCCTCGAAGCCCATCTTCTTCTTGAGCGCGTCGGTCAGCAGCCCCTTGTTGCCGTGATGCTTGACGCCCTGCCAGCCCGAGAAGCTGGCCATCACGGTCAGCGCGCCGGCATCGATCGCGGCGGGATAACCCATAGCGTGCTTCGCGATCAGTTCCTTTTCGTCGATCCTGGCATCGCCCTGGTCCTTGCCTTCAAAAGTTCCGCCATCGGCGAGGAAATGCTTGGCGGTCGCGGCGACATGCGTCGCGCCGACGGTCTTTCCCGCCACGAGCTTGCCCTGCAGCCCGATCACCATCGCCGCCGCATAATCGGCGACCAGCTTCGGGTCCGAGGCATAGCCTTCATAGCTGCGGCCCCAGCGCAGATCCTGCGGCACCGCAAGCGTCGGCGCAAAGGTCCATTCGATCCCGCTGCCGGCGATCTCGGCGGCGGTCACCGCGCCGATGCGCTGGATCAGCTCGGGATCGCGCGCCGCGCCCAGCCCGATATTGTGCGGGAACAGCGTCGCGCCGGGGATATTATTGTGACCATGCACGGCATCGACGCCGAAGATGATCGGGATGGCGACGCCGTTTGCCTGGCTGCGCAGCGACACCGCGCGGAAGTCGCCGACGAGCTTCGCCCAGTCGGCGGCGCTCGACCGCTCGTTGCCGTTCGGGCCGCTGTTGCCGCCGGCGAGGATCGATCCGAGCGGATAGGTTTCGAGATCCTTGGGGGTGATCGTGCTGATGTCCGCCTGGATCAGCTGGCCGACCTTCTGCTCGATCGTCATGCGCTTCATCAGCGCGTCGATCCGTGCCTCGGTCGCCGCGTCGGTGATCGTCGCCGGGCTCTTCGCGCTGGGCCAAAGTTCGGGGTGAACCCTCGCCGCCTCGTCCGCGGCCGAAGCCGTCACGCCGGCGGTGCCGGCCAGAAGCAGCGCAGTCGCCACCGCAATCGCATGTCGGCGCATTCTCTCTCCCATCCCATCTTATGTGAACGTTATCAAATGCTGTCTCGCACAGCGAACCGGTGAAATCAAGCGTCCCTTTTCAGCTTGAGCGCGGAACGCGCGGCATGGTCGCGAGTAGCAGCACGGCGCCCGTCGTCAGGGCTGCGAGGAGCACGAAAAGTGCGTCGAAACCGAAACCCGGAACCAGCGAAATGGTCAGCCAGGGCATGATCAGCGACGGTACGGTGTTGGTGAGATTGAAGATACCAAGATCGCGGCCACGCCGATCCGAGCGCGGCAGGATGCGCAGCGTCTGGCCCGAATGGAGCGACAGGAAAACGGTCGTAGCAATACCGAAGATCAGATAGCTGGCCTTCGCCGTGTCGAGCCCGGTCGCAAAGGCCATGCCGATCATCCCGGCGGCCGAAACCGCGGCGCTTACCACCAGCGGCAGGAACGGCCGGTCGTTGCGATCGGCCCAGCGCCCCGCGGCAAGCGCGATCGGCACCGCTAGCGTCAATGCGAGGCTGAAAATCCCCGCTTTCTCGTTATCCCCCATCGTCGGGTCGATCGAACGGAACCAGAAATAAAGATAGGCGAACAGCGCGGCCTCGGCGATCTGGACGAGAAGGCGCGCGGTCCACATGCGAACCGCGGGCCCCGTCGGCCGCCGCCAGCGTTCGTCGTCGGGGCGCGCGGGCGGCGGTGCGGTCAGTTCGGGAAAGGCGCGCGGGCGGCCGAACAGCATCACCGGCAGGATCGCCGCGGTGACAAGCATGGCCACGACGACCAGCCGTCCCTCCGCCGATACCAGCCCCGGCAAGGTGATGAGCGCCCCCGACCAGGCGCCGAGCGCAGGCGAGAAGGCGAGCAGCCCGCCGAGCAGTCCCTTCTGTTCATCGGGGACGAGGTCGCCGGCCCACGCCGCGAGGGGCCCGAGGATCATGTTGAGCGACAATTGCCAGGCGATGATGATCGCGATCAGCGTCGGCACATCCTGCGCCAGCGGTACGGCGAGCAGCAGCGCGACGGTCAGCGCGAGCCCCGTCAGCACCCAGCCGCGCCGGTTGCCGGTCTTATCGCTGAGCCAGCCGAAACCGATCCCGCCGAGGCTCGCCGCGATCGCGCCGAAGAAGGTGACATGCCCGAGCGACT
>JACDQN010000065.1 GCA_015657575.1 Sphingopyxis sp. | reverse complement strand
GGCAGCGAGTTTTTCTCGGCGATCGCGCGGCGCCTGCCGCTCGCCCGCAACACCCATGAATTCCTTGCAGACGCACAGGCGCTGCACGACATCAGGAAGGATTTACTCCGTGACAGCTAATCCCATAGCGAGCGTCCAGGCGCTCGGCGCCGCGATCGAAGGCGAGGTCGCCAAGGTCGTGTTCGGGCAAGGGCCGCTGACGCGGATGGTCACGATCGCGCTGCTCGCGGGCGGCCATGTGCTGCTCGAAGGGCCGCCGGGAACCGCGAAGACCCTGCTCGCACAGGCGTTCGCGCGCGCGTCGGGGCTCGAGTTCGGGCGTATCCAGTTCACCCCAGACCTGATGCCCGGCGATATCCTGGGATCGAACCTGTTCAACTTCCAGACGTCGAGCTTCACCCTCACCAAGGGGCCGATCTTCACCGAACTGCTGCTCGCCGACGAAATCAACCGCACCCCGCCCAAGACGCAGGCCGCGCTGCTCGAGGCGATGCAGGAACGGCGCGTGACGATCAATGGCGAGCCGCACGTGATGAGCCCGCGCTTCACCGTCATCGCGACGCAAAACCCGATCGAACAGCAGGGCGTCTATCCGCTCCCCGAAGCGCAGCTCGACCGTTTCCTGTTCAAGCTGGTCGTCGATTATCCCGACGCCGAACAGGAGCGGCGCGTCGTCGCCGACCATGGCGGCCGCTTCAAGAGCCCCGCGGTCGGCGATTTCGGCGTGACGCAGGTCGCCGACGCCAAGGCGATCGGCGACGCAATTGACGCGATCGCGACGGTGCGGCTGGCCGAGGAGATCGTCGACTATATCGTCCGGCTGGTGCGCGCGACGCGCGAGAGCGCCGATCTCGAATGCGGGGCGTCCCCACGCGCCGCAACCTTGCTCGCGCGCGCCGCCTGCGCCGCGGCGGCGCTCGACGGGCGCGACTATGTGATCCCCGACGACATCCAGCGGCTCGCCGGCGGCGTGCTGCGCCACCGCGTCATCCTGTCGGCAGCGGCCGAAATCGAGGGGCGGAGCGTCGAACAGATCGTCGCCGCGCTGCTCGAACGCGAAGAGGTGCCGCGTTGATCTACCCTACCCGCCGCGCGATCTATCTGCTGCTCGCGGGCGCCCGATGGCGCTCGCGCTGGGGCTCGTGCGGCCCGAGCTGTGGCTGGTCGCGCTCGGGTGGATCGCGGTGATCCTTGTGTGCATCTTTCTCGACACGGTCGCGGGCGCGCATCCGCGGCATCTGGCGCTCGACGCGCGTTTCCGCATCAGGTCGGCGTCGGCGAGGCGTTCGACCTGTCGCTCGCGGCCAGCGACCCGCGGTGCCGCCGCGCGCCGAACTCGCGCTCGCGCTCGACGACCGGCTCGCGCGCGGCGGACGGCTGGCCGCGGACATGCGCGCCATCGGCGGCGACAGGCCCGCCATCGCACGCACCCTGTCGCTGACCGCCTCGCGGCGCGGACAGGCGCTGATCGAGGCGCTGTGGATCCGCTGGGCGGGACCGCTCGGGCTCGTGTGGAAACAGCGCCGCTTTTCGATCGACAGCGCGATCAGCGTCGTGCCGAGCCTGCGCGCTGTCACCGACGAAGGCAGCCGCCTGTTCCAGCGCAACAGCTGGTTCGGCCTGAGGCAACAGCGCCTGCGCGGTGAAGGAAGCGAATATGAGGCGCTCGCCGAATATCAGCCGGGAATGGACCGGCGCGCGATCGACTGGAACGCCTCGGCGCGCCACGTCAAATTGCTCGCCAAGGAATATCGCGTCGAGCGCGACAATCGCGTCGTGCTGGCGATCGACAGCGGACGGACGATGGCCGAACCCGTCGGCGGCATGCCGCGCGTCGACCGCGCGGTGTCGGCGGCGCTGCTGCTCGCCTATGTCGGGCTCAAGATGAACGACCGCGTCAGCCTCTTCTCCTTCGCCGCCAAGCCGCACACTTTGACCCCCGCCTATATGCACACGCAGGATTTTCCCGCGCTGCAGCGCGCGGCGAGCCTGATCGACTATGCGCATGTCGAGAGCAATTTCACGCTCGCGCTGACGACGCTGTCGGCGCAGCTCAACCGCCGCTCGCTGATCATCCTGTTCACCGAATTCACCGACGCGACGAGCGCCGACCTGATGATCCGCGCCGCCGGGCGGCTGGTGAAGACGCACCGGCTGCTGTTCGTCGTCATCAAGGACGAGGAGGTCGAGAGCGAGGAGAGGCGGCGGCCCGAAACCGGCGCCGACGTCACACGCTCGAACGTCGCGGCGGCAATGCTGCGCGACCGCCAGCTGGTGATCGCACGTCTGCAGCGTCTGGGCGCCGACGTGATCGAGGTGCCCGCCGATGCGATGGGTGCGAGCGCGATCGAGGCCTATCTGGGCATCAAGAGGGCGGGCAGCCTGTGATCCCGCCGCTGGCCCCCGCACGCGCCGTCGATGCGCCGAGCTTTTCGACCAGCCGTTTCCGCGCCGAGCGCGAGCCGACTGGATCGCTTTCGACCTGCTGCTCACCAAGCTCGAGAAAAAGGGCGCGAAGGCGCTGACGAGCGACGAATTGCTCCAGCTGCCCTTGCTCTATCGCGCCACCCTGTCCTCGCTGTCGATTGCGCGCGCGACCAGCCTCGACAAGGCCTTGCTGGGGCATCTCGAGGCGCTGTCGATCCGCGGTTACTTCCTCGTCTATGGCGTCCGCGAATCGCGGTGGAATCGCGTCCGCCGCTTCCTCCTCTACGACTGGCCCGCCGCGGTGCGGTCGGTGTGGAAAGAGACGGTCGTCATCGCGCTGATCATCGTCCTGGGCGCGCTGACCAGCTATTCGCTCGTCGCGAACAACCCCGAATGGTATTTCAACTTCGTGCCCGAAGAGATGTCGGGCGGGCGCGATCCGCGCGCGACGGCGGAATATCTGCAATCGACGCTGGGGCACGGCAAGGCCGCCGACGACGATGCCGAAAGCGGGCTGCACGTCTTTGCGACCTATTTGTTCACGCACAACAGCCAGGTGTCGATCCTCTCCTTCGCGCTGGGTTTCGCCTTTGGCGTGCCGACGATGATGCTCGAATATTATCAGGGCATCGGGCTCGGGGCGATGATGGCGGTGTTCGCGGGCAAGGGGCTGGCGTTCGATTTCGGCGGCTGGCTGTTCATCCACGGCACGACCGAGCTGTTCGCGGCGGCCTTGTCGGGCGCCGCGGGGCTGCGGATCGGAACCGCGGTCGTCTTCCCCGGCGAGCGCGGGCGATTGCAGGCGGCGTCGGAAGCAGGAAGAACGGCAGGCAAGGTGATGGTCGGCGTGATCTTGATGCTGCTCGTCGCCGGGCTGCTCGAAGGCTTCGGGCGCCAGCTGATCACGACACGATGCTGCGCTACGGGAGTCGGGACGCTGATGCTGACCTTCTG
>JACDQN010000064.1 GCA_015657575.1 Sphingopyxis sp. | reverse complement strand
GATCGCCTTCTGCGCTTCGTCGCTCGACGCGCTTGACCATCGTCATTTCGGCCATTTCGTCGCGGATCGTTTCCGACGCGCGTTTCGACATGGTGGCGAGGCAGCGATCGACCATATCCTCGTCGGTGCCCTTGAGCGCGATCGCGAGCTGCGCCGCGTCGACCGCGCGCAGCACCGTTCCCAGCGCCTTGTTGTCGAGGTCGCGCAGATTTTCGAAGATGAACATTTCTTCCTCGATGATCTGGGCGAGAACCTTGTCCTGCTTCTTGAGCGCGCGGATCGTGCGTTCCGACAGCTGCTTCGGCATCTTCTTCATGATCTTGGCGACGTCGCTCGGGCCGCCGATCGCCTGTTTGGCGACACGCTGGCCGTCGACGTTGGCGCTGGCCAGAACCGCTTCGAGATCCTCGATCGCCGCGGCGGGGACCGAGGTCAGCATCGCGGCGCGCAGCACCAGATCGGCCTGCTTCAGCTCGTCGAGCGTTTCGATCGCACGCGCGGCGACGTCGGGGACGAGCACCGAGAGGATCAGCGCGCCGACCTGCGGATGCTCGCTTTCGAGCAGCGCGCTGATCGCGTCGACATCCATCCAGCGCAGCATCTCGAGCGAGGCGGCGCTGCGCTGCGGCGCGACGGCGGCGAGGATATTGTCGGCGCGGACATTGCCGACGGCTTCGTGGATCACGGTGCGGATGCGCGTGTCGGCGCCGACTGCGAGCGCGCTGACGCTGCGGCTGCTGGTGACGAACTGTTCGAGCGCCTGGTCGATCTGCGTCTCGCTGGCGTTGGCAGTGTCGAACATCGACTTTGCGAGCTGGCGGACTTCTTCGGGACCGAGATGCTTCAGGATCGTCGCGGCTTCGCTTTCGTCGAGCAGCATCAGCAGGATCGCGGCGGCCGAGGCGCCGTCGATCGCGGGCTTGCTGGCGAGCGGCGCGACGGCGGTGTCGATATCGTCAGCCACGGGCGCCCTCCTGCATCAGCTGGCGGACGACGAGCGCGGCGCGGGCCGAATCCTGGCGGACGAAAGCGCGGACGAGGTTGGCGCGGGCTTCGTAGCTCGGTGCGGCCTCGATCATCTCGAGCGTGATCTCGCGGCCACTGTTCCCCTGACCGAGCGCGGGACGCGCGTCGGTGGCGGCGAGCAGCGATTGTTCGAGCGCTTGATTCTGTTCGGTGCGCTTCGCGGCGCGTTCCTTGGCGGCGCGGATCATCGGACGGCCGATGAAGAAGAAGGCGAGGATCGCGGCGAGGATGGCGCCGACCTGCTGGGCGAGCGGCATGAACCAGCCCTGGTCGTAGAAGGCGGGCGAGGCGTCCTCGACTTGGCGAACGGGACGCTGGCTGATCGCGATCAGGTCGCCGCGCGCGGCATCATAACCGACCGCACCCTTCACGAGGCTGTCGATCTTGGTCATGTCGGCCTGCGTCAGAGCCTTCTTGCCCTGGTTGAGCGCGACCGCGACCGAGACGCGGCGCAGGCGACCCTGCGGGTTGTGCGTCACCGAAATCTCGCGGCCGACTTCGAAGGCGCGCGACGAATTTTCGTTGCTCTGCGATTCGGTGGCGGGCGCGGGCGCCACCGGGGTCGGCGCGGTCGCGGTGACCGTCGTCGCCTGCGGCGGCTGGTTCGACAGCGCACCCGGGATGCCGACGGCGGGTGCGTTCTGGCCGCTCGTCGAGCGGGTGATCTGTTCGCTGGTCAGCGCGCGGTCGTTCTCGGGAAAGCTTTCGCGCGTCGCCTGGCTTTCCGACATATCGACGTCGGCATGAACTTCGACGGTATAATTGCCCGCACCGAGCATCGGGCCGAGCAGCGTGTCGAGCGCGCGGCGGAAGCGGTCCTCGATCTGCGTCTGCAGTTGAAAGGATTTCATATCGGCGTTCGACGCGCCGTCGGACAGCAGCGCGCCGCGCTGGTCGATCACCGACACCTGGTCGGCGTTCATGCCGGGAACCGACGAGGCGACGAGGAAGCGGATCGCCTGCACCTGACCGTCGCTCAGCGCGCGGCCGTTCTGCAACGTCAGCATCACCGACGCGGTCGCGGGCTTGTCCTCGCGAACGAACAGGCTGGGTTCGGCGGCGGCGACATGGACGCGGGCGCTCTTCACCGCGTCGATCGTCTCGATCGTGCGCGACAGATCGGCTTCGCGCGCCGAGCGCAGCGCCTCACCCTCGATCGCGCGGCTTGACCCCATGGGGAGCGCGGCGATCAGGCTGTCGCCGTTGGGCGCCGCCTTGGGCAGACCCTGGCCGGCGAGCGTGATGCGCGCCTGGTGCAGCTTGTCGGCATCGACGGTCAGCGCGCCGGTTGCGGGATCGATGCTGTGTCCGATGCCCGCGGTCTGCAGCGCGTCGGCGACGGCCGCCTTGTCGCTGTCCTCGAGGCCGGCGAACAGTTGCGCCTGCGGGGCGGAGGTGGTCATGAAATAGGCGAGCGCGGCGATGCCGATCGCGGCCGAGGTCGCGATTGCGGGCAGCGCGCGCTGCACCGCCGGCTGGCGGGTGAATTGCGTGAAGGGCGCAAAACGCCCGCCGAGGCCGGGGGCGGGAAGGCGGGCGGGGACGCTGGTGTCCACGGCGGTGAGGGTCTGAGCTTCTGCCATGGGTTACACCGGCATGTTCATGATGTCGCGATAGGCGGAGAGCAGCTTGTTGCGCACCTGCAGCGTCGTTTCGAAGCCGAGCGAGGCCTTCTGGCGCTCGATCATCACGCTGACGATGTCGTGCGTGTCGCCGCGTTCATAGGCTTCGCTCATCGCGCTCGCCTTGTGCTGCTGGCCGTTCACCTGCTGCAATGCGGCCGAGATGGCGGCGCCGAAATCGGCAGTGCCTTCGGTGCCGGCGATCGCCGCCCGCGGCGCGCGACCGGCGGCGCGTTGCAGCGCCTCGTTCTGATTGAGGATCGAACTGCGCATCTGCAGCAGCCGGCTCTGGTCAATCGTGCTCATGCTTTTCATCCGTCCTGAGGCGCGGCCATGCGCCGCACGCAAAGAACAATGCAAAGCACGTGCCAAAATTATTTATCGATGCTTTTCAATATATTGATCCCGGATAGCATGGCGACATGTCCCGTTTCGGCATTTTTTTGACGGCAAGTGTTTAAGCGCGCCGCCCGCCCGCCGTTACTGGTCCCGTGACGCTCATCGAGCCGCACAAGGGGAATGGCCGTTGGGCCGGAAAGGAACATTATGACTGTCATCAACACCAATGTGAGCGCGCTCCGCGCCCAGAATAACTCGCGTGTTGCCAACAACATGCAGTCGCAGGCGATGGAACGTCTGTCGAGCGGCAAGCGCATCAACAGCGCGAAGGACGACGCTGCCGGCCTCGCCATCGCCACCCGCATGGACGCCTCGGCGCGCGGCCTGAACGTTGCGATCCGCAATGCGAACGACGGCATCTCGCTGGCGCAGACCGCGGAAAGCGCGCCGGCAGCATCTCGAACATCCTCGTTCGTATGCGTGACCTTGCGATGCAGGCTTCGACCGGCACGCTGGGCGACGACGACCGCGCCGCGATCCAGACCGAAGTCGATGCGCTGATCTCGCAGATCGACGACATCACGGGCCGCACGACCTTCAACAAGAACAACCTGCTCGACGGCACCGGCGGTGCCGGCGCCGACGGCACCTTCGCGATCCAGACGGGTCTGAACGACGGTGAAGTCGTCAACATCACGATCGGCGACCTGACCGCGGGCACGCTGGGTGTCGACGCGCTCGACTTCAACGATCCGGCCGACGCTTCGGCGGCGCTCGCCACGCTCGACACTGCGATCCAGACGGTTGCCACCGAACGCGCCAACCTCGGTGCGCAGCAGAACCGCCTCGAAGTGACTGTCGACAATTTGACGTCGAGCGTCACGAATCTGGCGGACTCGAAGTCGCGCATCGAAGACGCCGATTTCTCGGCCGAATCGACGAAGCTGGCCGCTGCGCAGATCCTGTCGCAGGCATCGACCGCGATGCTCGCCCAGGCGAACCAGAGCCAGCAGGGCGTGATGAACCTGCTCCGCGGCTAATATTCGCGAACGAGTTTCAGGCTATATTTGGTTGGTCCCTTTGATAGCCTGATTTCGATGCCCCGGCTCCCCACAGCCGGGGCATCTTCGTTTGTCTGTTCGTAATCGAACAGAAGCGGCACCGGCCCGCTCCCCGCCCGGCCTCCCTAGGTTACTATCGTCGGGGAGGCCGGGTGGGGGAGCGGGCCGATGCCGCTTCGGCGGCAGCAGAAAAACAAGCGTCAATGAAAATCGCGCGATTTTGGCAGGATGCGAACATTGCGCGGATGGCCGCGCTTTGTCGCAGGCCCACGCGGATTCTGCGGATGCTTGACCTCGTCGGCGCGGCAGACCTCGGGATCGAAGCGCCGGTCGCTGCCCAGCCGGTCGAGCATCGCCGTCCGATCGACGATCCGCGTCGCCATCAGGTGGATCACACCCTCCTTGCTCCGCTGCACCTCGCCCTCGGCGAGCATCAGCCGCGACGCCATGACGGCGCGGCGCTGGCGCTCGAAATGGCGCGCCCAGAGCAAGATGTTGACGATCGCGCCCTCGTCCTCGAGCGTGATGAAGATCGCATTGCCCTTGCCCGGCCGCTGGCGGATCAGCACCACCCCCGCGGTGCGGACGATCGAGCCGTTCTTCGCCGCAGCGACCTGTGTGGCGCTCAGCACGCCTTCGCGTTCGAAATCGCGGCGCAGGAAGGCCATCGGATGGCCTTTGAGCGACAGCCGCGTCGTCTGATAATCGGTGAGCACATGCTCGACCATCGGCGTCGGCGGCAGCTGTGCGTCTTCCTCGAACCCCAGTTCGTTCGCTTCGGCCGCGCCGAACAAGGGCAACACCCCCTGCCGCACCCGCCGCGCGTCCCAAAGTGCCGGCCGCCGGTCGAGCCCCATCGAGCGGCACGCATCGGCATCGGCAAGCAGGCGCAGCGCGCGCGACGGAAGGTTCGCGCGACGGGCGAGTTCCTCGACCGAGGCGAAGGGCGCGGCGGCGCGCGCATCGGCGATCGCCTTCGCCCATTCCTCGCGAAACCCGTCGACCTGCCGAAAGCCGAGTCTGAGCGCTAGTGTGTGGTCTTCGAGCCGTTCAAGGCTGTTGTCCCAGTCGCTCGCATTGACATCGACCGCTCGCACCTCGACCCCATGCTCCCGCGCATCGCGTACGAGCTGTGCCGGGGCGTAGAAGCCATCGGCTGCGAATTGAGGATGCCGCAGGCGAAGACGGCAGGGTGGTAATGCTTGATCCATGACGACACATAGACGAGTCGCGCGAAGGACTGCGCATGGCTTTCGGGAAAGCCGTAGCTCCCGAAACCCTCGATCTGCTTGAAGCAGCGCTCGGCGAACTCCTGCTGGTACCCGCGCGCGACCATTCCCCCGACCATCTTCTCGCGGAAATCGTCGATCGTTCCGACATTGCGAAAGGTCGCCATTGCGCGGCGCAGGCCGTTGGCTTCTTCGGGCGTGAAGCCGGCGGCGACAATCGCCAGCTTCATCGCCTGTTCCTGGAACAGGGGAACGCCGTAGGTGTCGCCCAAAACATCGACCAGCTCGTCTTGCGGATATTGAGGGGCGGGAGAAGGATAATCGACCTTCTCCTCTTTGTTCCGCCTGCGAAGATAGGGGTGCACCATATCCCCCTCGATCGGTCCGGGCCGGACGATCGCCACCTGGACGACAAGGTCATAGAATTTTTCAGGCCTCAGGCGCGGCAGCATGTTGATCTGCGCCCGGCTTTCGACCTGGAACACGCCGATGCTGTCGCCGCGCTGGAGCATTTTATAGACGGCTTCGTCCTTGCAATCGATGTCGAGCTCCAGCGTGTAGTCTCCCAGCCCATGTTCCCGCATCAGGTCGTAGGCATTTGCGGATGCAGGTCAGCATGCCCAGCGCCAGCACATCGACCT
>JACDQN010000063.1 GCA_015657575.1 Sphingopyxis sp. | reverse complement strand
TTCGCCGGGAAGGCGGCCGGTGAGGAAGCGGCTGTAATTCTCGATCCCCGCGCAGCTTCCCGTCGCGGCGATCATCTCGAGGTCGAAATTGGTGCGCTGCTCGAGCCGCTGGGCTTCGAGCAGCCGGCCTTCGGCCTCGAGCTCCTTCAAGCGTTCGGCGAGCTCATGCCTAATCGCCTCCGATGCCTGCTTCAGCGTCGGCCCCGGCGTTACATAGTGCGAGTTCGCATAGATGCGGACCGAATTGAGGTTCGCGATCTTCTTGCCCGTCAGCGGGTCGAATTCGGTGATCTCCTCGATCTCATCGCCGAAGAAGCTGACCCGCCACGCCATATCCTCATAGTGCGAGGGGAAGATTTCCAGAGAGTCCCCGCGGACGCGGAAATTGCCGCGTGCGAACGCCTGGTCGTTGCGCTTGTATTGCAGCGCGACGAGCTTGCGGATGATCTCGCGATTGTCGGCGGTCTGGCCCTTCTTCAAATCGAAGATCATCGCCGAATAGGTCTCGACCGACCCGATGCCATAAAGGCACGACACCGACGCGACGATGATCACATCGTCGCGTTCGAGCAGCGCGCGGGTCGCCGAGTGGCGCATCCGGTCGATCGCCTCGTTCACCGAGCTTTCCTTCTCGATGTAGGTGTCCGACCGCGGCACATAGGCTTCGGGCTGGTAATAGTCGTAATAGCTGACGAAATATTCGACCGCATTGTTCGGGAAGAAGCTTTTGAACTCGCCATAGAGCTGCGCCGCGAGGATCTTGTTCGGCGCAAGGATCAGCGCCGGGCGTTGCAGTTCCTCGATCACCTTCGCCATGGTGAAGGTCTTGCCCGATCCGGTAACCCCGAGCAGCACCTGGTCGCGCTCGCCGTCGAGCGCGGTCGAGACCAGCTCGCGGATCGCCGTCGGCTGATCGCCCGCGGGCTCATAGTCGCTAACCAGTTCAAATCGCTTGCCGCCTTCGACCTTGTCGGGGCGGGCGGGGCGATGGGGGACATAGCCTTCGGCGGTGTCGATTTCGTCGAGCGAGGTGCGAATCTGGATTGCCATTGCTGCCAATATGGTATCGATGGAGGGGGCGCACAATCGCAATGAGCCGAAAGAGCCGGCCGCGAGCGGTGAGCAACAGGAGATCGAGACATGAACAAGTTTTTGACCGTCGGCGTCGTGGGTATCGCGCTGGCCGTGACCGGCTGCAGCAAGGATCCGGCAAAGCGCGAAGCGGGCAATTGGAAGACCGAGGTCAAGATGGAGAAATTCAACATCGAAGGCCTGCCGCCCGAGCTGAAAACGGCGATGGAGCAGCAGATGGCGCAGGGCCAGGTCTTCGAGGAATGCCTGACCGAAGAGCAGGCCGCGAAAGAGGATATCGCCGGCGAGCTGTCGAAAAATTCGGGTACCGGCCAGTGCGACTGGACCAAAAAGGATATTTCAGGCGGCAAGATCGACATCGCCGGCACCTGCACGGGCCCGAGCGGCGAGAAGCAGGAATTGGCGATGGCCGGCACGGTCGGCGCGAAAAAGACCGACATCCGCGTCACGATGAAGGGCAATTCGCCGATGGGCGGCGGCAAGATGGAAGCCGTCATGCACGCCGTCGGTACGCACACCGGCGCCTGCAAGACCTGATCGCCGCGATGATATAGCGAAACGGAGGCGCGCCGACCCATCGGGTTGGCGCGCCTCTTTCATTTGGGAAGGAGAAAGCAATGCTCGGTTATGTCACGATGGGCGCGAACGACCTCGAACGGGCGCGCGCCTTTTATTCGCAGCTGCTCGGCACGATCGGCGCGAGTGAATTGATGCGCATGTCCGATACGGAGGCGAACGGCTTCACGCTCTATGGCACCGGTTGGGGGCAGCCCGGCATCGCGGTGACGCGGCCTTATGACGGTCAGCCCGCCGATCGCGGCAACGGCCATATGGCGGCGATCGTCGTCGACGAACGGGCGAAGGTCGACGCGCTGCACCGGAAGGCGCTTGAACTCGGCGGCAGCTGCGAAGGCCCTGCGGGCGTCCGCGGCGACGAAGGCGATCAGGCTTTTTACGCCGCCTATTTCCGCGACCCCGACGGCAACAAGCTGTGCGCCTTCCGGATCGGGCCGGCCTGACTGGGTGAAAGCGCGGAGGGACGAAATCGTCGCGGGCGGACTTGCCGGGCAGGGGGCAGGTGGGGCTGCCGTCCTGCCCGGCGAAGTCACTGTGCATGAAAACGGCGGACCCTCGATAGGCGCCAGGGACCAGCTCGCACCCGTCGATCCATCGTCTTCATCCGTCCGGCGGGACAGGTCCCGGACCGGACCACGGTGCTATGGGGGGCTCCGCGACGATGAAAGAATGCGGGAAATACCCCAATCGGGGCAGTTACATGGGGTCACATCCCGCCCTGTAACGAAGCGGCAAGTCTTTATTAACCTTGATTCACGCTTTTTTCCGTCGCAATTGGCGTGAAAGACTATTTCTGGTAAAGGGGTCGCACTGCCTGTTACCGTTACATCGAAGTAACAATGACTGGCCCCTCTTTCGATTGCCGTATTGACTCGCTTCGCCTGTTAGGGGTTTTGGATTTAGAATGACCGGCGCGAACGCGAACGACACGAGGGAACCGGGCGAAACCGACCGGATCATCGCGGAGGAGCTCGAGCGGTTGCTCGAATCGCCGTTGTTCGTCCGCTCTCCGGTGCTTTCGCGGCTGCTGCAGTTCCTGGTCGAGCACCGGCTGCGCGGCGGGCGCAGCGCGCCCAAGGCCTATGCGATCGCAACCGAGGCGCTTGGTCGCAGCGCCGATTTCGATCCCGCGGTCGACAGCTATCCGCGCGTGATGGTCGGGCGGCTGCGCAGCCTGCTCGACCGTTATTATGCCGACACCGCCTGGG
>JACDQN010000062.1 GCA_015657575.1 Sphingopyxis sp. | reverse complement strand
GCCGCCGCCACGTCGCGACAAGCCGCCGATTTCGCAGCCGGCGTACGCCTGCTCGCTGCCGGATCGCGCCTCACCCCCGGCGCGATTGCGACCGCCGCGATGGGCGGAGCCGGCCAGCTCGCCGTCGGCAGCCGCCCGCGCGTCGCGATCGTCACGACCGGCGACGAGCTCGTCCAGCCAGGCCGCACGCTCACTCCGGGGCAGATTCCCGACAGCAACGGCGTGATGCTCGCCGCAATGCTCGCGGGCGAAACCGCGGCGCCGATCCTGCCGCACCACATCCAGGACGACCGCGCGATACTCGCCAAGATTCTCAAGGAATTGGCACGACGTCACGACGTCATCGTCACCGTCGGCGGTGCTTCGGTGGGCGATCATGACCATGTCCGCGGCGCGCTTGAGGATGCCGGCGGACGGCTTGATTTCTGGCGGATCGCGATGCGCCCGGGCAAGCCGCTGATCGCGGGGACGATTGGCGACACGGTGCTGCTCGGCCTGCCCGGTAATCCGTCTTCGGCCTTCGTCACCGCGACCCTGTTCCTGCTTCCGCTGGTACGCCATCTCGCCGGCGCGCGCGATCCGCTGCCCAAAATCCACAAGGCGCCGCTCGCCACCGCCCTGCCCGGAGGCGACCAGCGCCGCGACTATCTGCGCGCGCGACTCGAAAACGGTGTGCTCACGCCGCTGATCGGACAGGAAAGCGGGCGTACGCTGCCGCTTGCCGCCGCAAACGCGCTGCTGATCCGCGAAATCGGCGCGCCAGCGCGCGATGCGGGGGCGATGGCGGACTATCTCGTCGTCGCTTGACAAGTTCCGCTCTGTTCCACTATCGTTCTCATTATGTCCGGTATGGATCCTGACGGAGAATGATCGATGTTGACCGCCAAGCAGCATGAACTGCTCCATTTCATCCAGCAGAAACTCGACGCGAGCGGTATTTCGCCATCGTTCGAGGAGATGAAGGAGGCGCTGGGCCTCAAATCGAAATCGGGCATCCACCGCCTGATCAGCGCGCTCGAGGAACGCGGCTTCCTCCGCCGTCTCCCCAACCGCGCCCGCGCGCTCGAAGTGCTCAAGCTGCCCGATGGCGCGAAGGCCGCCGCGCCGCGCGACAATGTCGTGCCGCTGCACAAGGCGCCCCCCGCTCTCAAACCGATCGCCGCGAACGACATCATCGAGGTGCCGCTGCACGGAAAGATTGCCGCGGGCGTCCCGATCGAGGCGTTCGAGGATCACAACAATCTCGCCGTCCCCGCCGCCTTGCTCGGCTCGGGCGAACATTATGCGCTTGAAGTGTCGGGCGATTCGATGGTCGAAGCCGGCATTTTCGACGGTGACTATGCGCTGATCCAGAAAGCAAGCACCGCGCGCGAAGGCGATATCGTCGTCGCGCTGGTCGACGGCCAGGATGCGACGCTCAAATATTTCCGCCGCGAAGGCAAGATGATACGGCTCGATCCTGCGAACAGTGCTTATGAGCCGCAGCGCTATCCCGCCGAGCGCGTCATTGTGCAGGGGCGTCTGTCGGGATTGCTTCGTCGTTACCACTGACCTGCTGCGCATTGCGCCACGGATGGCCGTCGCCCGCCTTTAGCGCGGCGACGGCCTTCGGCTTTTCACCGAGGTAGATCGCGAGCCCGCCGCTTGCCGCCAGACTGTCGCGGTCGACCGTCAGCCAGCGTCCCACGCATTCGCGCGGCAGCCAGCGATCGCTGATCACCACATCTGCCGCAGCACAAGCCGCCGCCATTTCGGCCCCCTCGATCCGGTCGCGGCCCCGCGATGCCAATATCGTCCGCCGCGTACGCCCTTCCCCCTGCGCCCAACGGCAGAAATCCCGGTTGCACGCGACATGATCGAGGTCGGACAGCGTCGCCAGCGGCGCGTCGATCCCCGCCGCCTCGGCCATCGTGTCGCGGATATAATCGCCCGCCCGGTCGCGAAGCAGTGCGTAGCCGCCACCGGGCACCGCCGCCGCTATATGGCGCCCGTCGCCCGTCACCAGCAGGTCGGGACGCGGCTGGACTAGCAGCGCGGCGACGCCGGCCGCGACCGGCACCACCCCCGCCCAGCGCCAGCCGGTCCGCCACAGCAGCAGCCACAAACCACCGAATATGGCGAGCGCGAAGCCCCACACAGGAAAGGCGGGCAGCGTCGCGACCGCCCCCGGTGCCCCCGCGACGCTATGCGCCAGCGCGATCAGCAATCCGATCGCCTGCCCGGCGAGCCACCAGAAGGGGGCGCCGAGCCCGACGCTGTCGAAGAGCAGCGCCAGCGCCTCCGCCGGCATGATAACGAAAGTGGTGAGCGGAATCGCGACGACATTGGCGAGCGCGCCATAGAGCCCCGCTTTGTGGAAATGGAACAGCGCGATCGGTGCCAGCGCGACCTCGACCGCGATTCCGGTGATCAGCAGTCCCGCAATCCCTCGCCCCAGCCGGACCGGAAAAGGCTCGTCGCGCCGCATCAGGAAAGCGCGCATCGCCCGGCTTTCGTGCAGCGCGACGATCGCAGTCACCGCCGCGAAACTCAGCTGAAAGCTTGGCCCCGCAAGCGACTCGGGCCGCCAGACGAGCACGATCAGCGCGCCCGCCGCAACCAGCCGCAGGGTCAGCGCCTCGCGTCCCATCAGAAAGGCGACGAGCACCAACAGCGCCGCGATGAACGAACGCAGCGTTGGCACCTCGACCCCCGCGAGCAGCGTATAGCCGCCCCCAGCCAGCGCGCCCGCCGCCGCCGCGAGCGGCAGCACATAGCCCGCCAGCGCCAATCTCCGGCTGAGCGCGAGCAGCCGCATCGTGAGCAGCATCGCAAAGCCGACGACCGCGGTGACGTGCAGCCCGCTGATCGACAACAGGTGCGCCAGCCCGCTCCGCCGCATCGCTTCTTCGTCGGCCTCGGCGATCGCGCCGCGGTCGCCGGTTACGAGCGCCGCCGCGATCCCCCCCGCCGATCCCGCGACCCGGTCATGGATATGGCGGCTCAGCCGCGTGCGCAGCGGCACCGCGCCGCCGCCCGCACCCGGAGCGCGCGCCACGTCGCCCAGCACCGTTCCGACCGCACCGATCCGGTCGAACCAGGCGCGCCGCGCAAAATCATAGCCGCCGGGCAGGCTCGCGGTCGGCGGCGGCATCAGCCGTGCGCGCACCCCGATCAATTCCCCTTCGGCGACATCCCCTGCCCGCTCGATGCGCAGCGTCAGCCGCAGGCGCGGCGGCAGGTCGGCGCGCCGCTGCGGCAGCGCGATCAGGCGCACTTGTCCGCGTGCGGGAAGCGGTTCGATCCGCTCGACCCGCGCCGCAAATTCGGTCGTCACCGGTCCCGCCAGCACCGGCGCCGCGACCCACAACGCCCGGCCCCAGACGAGCAGCATGCCGAGCGCCACGACCCCGCATCCGACCGCCAGCGCCCGTCCGGCCCGGCGCGGCCAGCCGACCAGCAGCCCGCCGAGTAATCCGCCGCTCAGCAGCAACAGCAAGCCGATCCAATGCGCCTTCGCGGGCAGCGCAAACCACGCGCCGATCCCCGCTCCCAACGCCACCGGCAGCCACAATCCGATCCGCTCGCGCTCGGCCTCCAGCCGGGCTTCGATCGCGGACGCCATGCGGCCGAAAAACTTTCGCGAAACGACACCAAAGGGCGTTTGAAGCTGCCTTGTCGCCATGCTAGGGCCGCCCCCGATCCCGTCCCGCCATTCGCCCAGGCACGGAAAATTGTGTGAAAGAGACTTTGGTGGCAACCGAAACCCCAACCAATCTGGCAGAAGCGAAGTCCGAAGCGACTGGCGCCGACGTCGTGACGCGTTTCGCGCCCTCGCCGACGGGCTACCTGCATATCGGCGGCGCGCGCACCGCGCTGTTCAACTGGCTGTTTGCGCGCCATCACGGCGGCAAGTTCCTGCTCCGCATCGAGGATACCGACCGCGCGCGCTCGACCGACGCGGCGATCGACGCCATCCTCGACGGGATGCAGTGGCTCGACCTCGATTGGGACGGCGAAACAGTATATCAGTTCGCCCGCGCCCCGCGCCATGCCGAGGTCGCACACGACCTACTCGCGAAGGGCGAAGCCTATCGCTGCTATCTGACGCAGGACGAACTCGCGGCGATGCGCGCCGAGGCGCAGGAAAAGCGCCAGCCCTTCCGCGTCCGCAGCCCCTGGCGCGACCGCGACGACGGCGATCCGGCGGTGCCGCACGTCCTGCGCCTGCGCGCGCCGCGGGACGGCGAGGTCACGATCGCCGACAAGGTGCAAGGTGATGTCACCGTCCAGAATGCCGAGCTCGACGACTTCATCCTGCTGCGCAGCGACGGCACGCCGACCTATATGCTCAGCGTCGTCGTCGACGACACGACATGGGCATCACGCATGTCATCCGCGGCGACGACCATCTCAACAACGCCTTCCGCCAGCTCGCGCTCATCCGCGCGATGGGCTGGCGCGAGCCGGTTTACGCCCACGTCCCGCTGATCCACGGCGCGGACGGTGCGAAACTCTCGAAGCGCCACGGCGCGCTCGGCG
>JACDQN010000061.1 GCA_015657575.1 Sphingopyxis sp. | reverse complement strand
TTCGAGCACGCCGGTGCGCAGGCGCTGGCGGCTCATCTCCATCAGGCCGAAGCCCGAGATGCGGCCGACCTGAATGCGCGCGCGGTCGTTCTTCAGCGCATCCTTCATCGCGCGTTCGACCTTCCGGACGTTCGAGCCATGATCCATGTCGATGAAGTCGATCACGACGAGGCCGGCCATGTCGCGAAGGCGCAGCTGGCGCGCGATTTCGTGCGCGGCCTCGAGGTTGGTGCTGAGCGCGGTCTGTTCGATATTATGCTCGCGCGTCGACCGGCCCGAGTTGATGTCGATCGACACCAGCGCCTCGGTCGGGTTGATCACCAGATAGCCGCCCGATTTCAGCTGGACGACAGGATTGAGCATCCCCGCAAGCTGATCCTCGACGCCGTAGCGCTGATAGAGCGAGACAGGGTCGGCATATTGCTTCACACGCCGCGCGTGGCTGGGCATCAGCAGCTTCATGAACTGCTTCGCCGCCTTGTAGCCCTCGTCGCCCTCGACGAGCACTTCCTCGATGTCTTTATGATAAATGTCGCGGATCGCGCGTTTCACAAGGTCGCTGTCCGAATGAATCAGTGCCGGTGCGCTCGACCCCAGCGTCTTTTCGCGAATCTCGTCCCACAGGCGCGCAAGATAGTCGAAGTCGCGCTTGATCTCGACCTTGGTGCGGCTCATCCCCGCGGTGCGGACGATGCAGCCCATCGTCGGCGGCAGGTTGAGTTCGTCGATCATGGCTTTGAGCTTGCGGCGGTCAGCGCCGTTCGAAATCTTGCGGCTGATCCCGCCACCATGCATCGTGTTCGGCATCAGCACGCAATAGCGGCCGGCGAGCGACAGATAGGTCGTCAGCGCCGCACCCTTGTTGCCGCGCTCTTCCTTGACGACCTGCACCAGCATCACCTGACGGCGGCGGATGACGTCCTGGATCTTGTAGCGACGGCGGAGCGACATGCGACTTTCGCCGTTTTCGTCATCGTCACTGCGGCGTCCACGGCCACCCTTGCGGCCATTGCGTCCGCCCTTGCCGCGACCGCGACGGCGATCGCCCCGGCCTTCCTTGGCCTCCTCGCTGCCCTCTTCGGTTTCGGCGCCATTGTCTTCGGCGTCGTCATGCTCTTCGTCGCTGTCTTCGCCCACGGTTTCGGGCGCCGGCGGCGAATCGCCATTTTCGTCGTCATGATATTCGACGTCGGCGACATCGCCCTCGAGCTCGTCGAGATCATCTTCGGCGCGCTGCGCCGCGGCAGCGGCATGCTCGGCTTCCTCGCGGAGCAACGCTTCGCGATCTTCCTTCGGGATCTGGTAATAGTCGGGATGGATTTCGCTAAAGGCCAGGAAACCGTGGCGATTGCCGCCATATTCGACGAACGCCGCCTGCAAAGAGGGTTCGACGCGGGTTACCTTGGCCAGATAGATATTGCCCTTGAGCTGCTTGTGCTCGGCGGACTCGAAATCAAACTCCTCGATGCGGTTTCCCTTGGTGACGGCGACACGGGTTTCTTCCCGGTGCCGCGCGTCGATCAACATGCGCGTGGTCATTATTATCACTCCAGGCGCGCCATAGCGCGCCAAACAAAAAGGCCGCGCCCATCCCTGGGGACAGGCGGCGGCGGATAGGGTTCAAAGAAAAAAAGACGTTATTGCCGCGAGGGGCCCGCGTCCGGTCGTGGACGCGCATGCGGTCCCCCGTCGCGACGCATGCGGGAGCGAAAGCACCCGCGTCGCGAACAGAAGAGGGCATGGCAAGCCTCATGTGGCATCAACCTGTTACGGGATGAACGGTCGGGGCTGGGGCGACAGCTGAATGTGCCGCATCGGCCGCCCGCTCATCCGGGTGGAGCTGACGTCGATGTATCCTTCCCGGCATATCCGGCACCAGGGCGGCCATGATCCGCGAATCCCGCAAGATCAGGCCTTTTCCCCTCAAAAGGCCGGACGGCGCCGGGAACGACACCGTCAGTGGGCGTGGTGCTAGCATCGGCATGGGCCGACGGCAACCTCCGCCACCGAACAAAGATGGGATAGCGTGCGACTGTTGCAACCATGCCCCACTCGGCAAATATGCTGAATTCACGGTTAACCTTGCCGGTTGACGGTGATTTGACGTGCCTTGGCTAACGGAAAGTTTATCTTGTTCCGCGGCCGGGGGGGCTCATGTTTTCGAATAATGGCTGGACCAGCGTGCGCCCGCGGCGGCATAGTCGTTCCATGGGTCCGTTCCTTGTCCTTCTTGCCGCGACTCTGACCCCTGCGCCGGCGATTGCCGGCGATATCCGCGCGGTCGAGTTCGGGAATGGCGAGGTCACGCTGCGCTTCGACGATCTGGTCGCGGGCGCATCGACCTTCCTGCTTGCAGGCCCCGACCGCATCGCGCTCGACATTGCGGGCGCAGAACCCGGCGCGGCGCGCGGTGGGGGGCGGTATCGTCCGCGCGGTGCGTCAGGGGCGGCCGACGCCGATACGACGCGGGTGGTGCTCGACCTTGCCCAGCCTGCCATTCTTTCCGACGGCCGCTTCGCCGCCGACGGACGCAGCCTGACCTTTCGCCTGAACCCCGTGTCGGCAGGCGAGTTCGAGCGCGCGGCGCGGCGCCCGCGCGTCGAATTGCAGCCACCCGTGCAATTCCGTGCGAAACCGCCAGAAAAGCGGTACAGCGTCACGATACCGATCGGCCGGCCCAAGCCCGCGGTCGCGCTGCCACGGATCGATGGACCGGCCAACCCGCGCCTGCCGCTCGTCGTGATCGACGCCGGGCACGGCGGTCACGATCCGGGCGCGATCTCGCCGCACAGCGGCAAGCGCGAAAAGGACATCACGCTGGCACTTGCACGCGCGATCCGCGACGATCTGATCGCCAGCGGCCGGGTGCGCGTCGCGCTCACGCGTTCGGACGATCGCTATCTGGTGCTCGAGGAGCGCTTCGGCATCGCGCGGCGGATGAAGGCCGATCTGTTCATCTCGGTCCATGCCGATGCCTCCGAGAATGAACAAGCGAACGGCGCGTCGATCTACACACTTTCCGAGGTCGCTTCCGACCGCGAGGCGGCGCGGCTGGCAACACGCGAGAACAAGGCGAACATCATCAACGGCGTCGACCTCGGCGCGCATAGCAGCGACGTGTCGTCGATCCTGCTCGACCTTACGCAACGCGAAACGATGAATGTCTCCGCCGATTTCGCACGGCTGCTCCAGCGCGAGGCCTCGGACGGCATGAAATTCCGCACCAGCGCACACCGCTTCGCTTCCTTCGTCGTGCTCAAGGCGCCCGATACGCCGTCGGTGTTGTTCGAAACGGGCTTTATCTCGAACAAGGGCGACGCCGAATTCCTCGCCTCGGCCGACGGACAGAAAAAGGTCGCGCGCGGGGTACGCGACGCGGTGCAGATCCACTTCGCGCGCCAGATCGCCTCGCAATAAATATAGTCTTGACTAACTTTTCGACCGTGCCAGCCTCGTCGGGGGTCTGGCGCGGGAGATCGGCATGGGCTGGAGCAATTGGTCGGGCAGCGTCGTCGCACCCGCGGGCGTCGTCCGCCCGCGCAGCGAGGACGAACTCGCCGCGCTGATCCGCAGCGCGCCGCGCCTGCGCGTGACCGGTGCGGGGCACAGCTTCATGCCGCTTTGCGAATCTGATGCGCTGATCGTCAATCTCGACGACATGCCCGGCACGATCCCTATCGCCACCGACCGCAAGTCCGCGCGCATCCCCGCCGGGTGGAGCATCCGCCGCCTGACGGCGGCGCTTTGGGAGGAGGGGCTGGCGCTCGCCAATCAAGGCGATGTCAATCCGCAGTCGCTCGCGGGTGCGATGGCAACCGGAACGCATGGCACGGGCGTCGATCTCGGCTCGCTGTCGACCTTTGCCAGGGGCTTCCGGATCGTCGATGCCGAGGGCGAGGCGCATTGGTGCGACGCCGACACCAACGGCGATCTCTATCAGGCGCAGCGGCTGTCGCTCGGTCTGTTCGGCGTCGCCACCGAAGTCGAGGTCGCGGTCGTTCCGGCCTTTCATCTGTCCGAGCGTATCGAAAAACGGCGCTGGGCCGAGATCCGTGAAAGCTATGACGACCTAGCAGCGCAGCATCGCCATATCGAATTTTGGCTCTTTCCGCACAGCGACGACGTGATCCTGAAGACGCTCGACCCGTGCGACCCTTGCGATCCGCCACCGAGCACGACCGATATGGAAGAGGCGACGTTCCGCCGCATCCTCGACATGTCGGCAAAGCTGCCGTTCCTCACGCCCTTTCTTCAGCGGCTGATAATGGAAAGCGGCATTTCGGGCCGCCGCCGCGGACCTGCGCACAGCATCTTTCCCTCGGACCGCTCGATTCGTTTCGAGGAGATGGAATATGAAATGCCGCGCGGGGTCGGGCTCGAGACACTGGACGAGGTTGTGCGCTGGATTCGGCGGCGGCGGCTGCCCGTCACTTTCCCGTTCGAATATCGCACCGTCGCGGCGGACGATATCTGGATGAGCCCGATGAACGCCGGGCCGGTTGCCGCGATTTCGATGCACCAATATGCGAAGATGCCCTGGCAACGCCTGTTTGCCGAGGCGGAGACAATCTTTCGCGGGCATGGCGGGCGGCCGCACTGGGCGAAGCGCCACACATTGACCCGCGCCGACGTCGACGCGCTATACCCGATGGCGGGCCGCTACGGCGCGGTGCGCCGCGCCGCCGATCCCACCGGAAAATTCCTGAACCCGCATCTGGAGGCCCTGTTTGCATGAATGACGACCGAACGCTGCACGCCCATCTGATCGGCCGGCAGGGCTCACGCGCCGACCTTAACACGCCCGCGCTCACGCTCGATATCGAGGCGCTCGACCGCAACATCGCGAAGATGGCGGCGCTGGTTGCCGAGAGGGGCGTCGCACTGCGCCCGCACGCCAAGACGCACAAGAGCGTCGATATCGCCAAGCGCCAGATCGCGGCAGGCGCGGTCGGGGTCTGCTGCGCCAAGATCGGTGAGGCCGAGGCGCTGAGCGACGGCGGGGTGACCGGCATCCTCATCACATCGCCGGTCTCAGCGCCGCGCGCAATCGAGCGCCTGGCGGCGCTTGCAGGCCATGGCCAAGGGCTGATGGCGGTGGTCGACCATCCCGCTGTCGTCGAACGGTTGCAGGCGGCCCTCGCGGCGGCCGGTGCGCGGCTCGACGTCGTCATCGATGTCGATCCCGGCATTGCGCGCACCGGCGTCGCATCGCCCGAGGCCGCGGTTGCGCTCGCAGAAACGATCGCGGCGGCTCCCGCTCTCGTCTGGCGCGGAGTCCAATTCTACTGTGGGTCGCAGCAGCATATCGAGGCTTTCGCCGATCGCCACGCGGCGATCGCAGAGCGCACGGCCTATCTGGAAACGGTCATCGCCGCACTGTCGAACGCAGGCTTCGTTCCCGAAATCGTCACCGGATCGGGCACCGGCACGCACCGGATCGACCTCGAACTCGGCGTGTTCACCGAATTGCAGGCGGGCAGCTATGTCTTCATGGACAAGCAATATCTCGACTGCGACCTGACCGGCGATGGTACGGCGCCCTTCGAAGTGTCGCTGGGCGTCGATGCCCGCGTGGTCAGCGCAAACCACAGCGGGCTCGTCACCATCGATGCCGGCTACAAGTCGTTATCGACCGACGGCGGGGTCGCAGTCGTGCAGCGCGGAGCGCCCGAAACCGCCGTCTTCGCCTTCATGGGCGACGAGCATGCCGCGCTGATCGCGCCGGAGATCGGCGCGCAGCTCCAGCCGGGCGATCCGGTGAGCCTGACCGTACCGCACTGTGACCCGACGGTGAATCTTTATGATTTCTATCATGTCGTCGCGGGCGGCACGCTGGTCGATATCTGGCCGGTCAGCGCGCGCGGCCGGGCACGGTGACCTTTACAGTCGCGGTGAAGCGTCCGCCGCAACAGGACCGCGCGCGCAAGACGCAGGCGCGCTTGCTCGACGTCGCGGGCGAGTTGCTTGCCGAGGTCGGGATCGAACGGATTTCGACCAATATGATCGCGGCGCGTGCCGGGCTCTCGCCGCCCGCGCTCTATCGCTATTACGGCGACAAATATGCTGTCCTCGAAGCACTCGGGCGGCGGCTGATGACGCGCCAGAACGCCGTGCTCGAGGCGTGGATCGAGCGTCATGCACCACGCGGAATCGAGGAAATGGCCGCGCATATCGGTGACCTGCTCGCTGCGAATTCGGCGGTGACGCGCGCCGAGCCGGGCGCGGTGTGGATATTGCGTGCGCTTCACGCCACCCCGAGCCTCGTTCACGTCCGGATCGAATCGCATCGGCATGTCACCGAGCGGCTGCTCGATGCCTGCGCACCGCATTTGTCCGGCGTGCCGCGCGATCAGCTGTGGCAGCGCCTGCGCCTTGCGGTCGAGCTTGGTTTTGCCGCCGACGAAATGCTGTACGAGGAAGATCGCGCCGCGGCGCAGACGGTACTGAGCGATGTCGCACGCATGCTCCGGCTGCTGATGCACGACCTCGCGGACGCCTGACCGGCCCGCCGCAACCATACTTCCCTTTCGGCGAAGCAGGCTTTAGAGGCTTGGGCCTATGGCCGCCGACAGCACGTCCCATTTCCGCCTCCGCCTTCGCCGCGATAGCAATGCCGTGATCCACTGGTTCCGCGATATGTGGACCCGGCGCTGGTTCCGCTGGCTGGGCTGGCTTGCACTCGCGGGCCTGCTTGGCATCGCGCTGATCTGGGCGGTTTTCGCACGCGACCTGCCGTCAGTCGACCAGCTGCGCGATTATGAACCGCCGCTGCCGACGATGGTCCGCGACGGTGAGGGCAAGCCCGTGCACAGCTATGCCCGCGAACGGCGGGTCCAGCTCGACTATAGCGAATATCCCCAGCTGCTCGTGCGCTCCTTCCTTGCCGCCGAGGACAAGACCTTTTTCGAGCATGGCGGTATCGACTATCCGGGCATCGCGACCGCGATCGTCACCAACCTGTCGAGCAGCGGCCGGCCGGTCGGCGCCTCGACTATCACGCAGCAGGTCGCGAAGAACCTGCTGCTGACCAACGAGCTCAGCTATCGCCGCAAAGTACGCGAGGCGATCCTGGCGATGCGCATCGAGGACGCGCTGACCAAGGAACAGATTCTCGAGCTTTATCTCAACGAAATCCCACTCGGTCGCCGCAGCTTCGGCGTCCAGGCGGCGAGCCGCGCCTATTTCGACAAGGATGTCGATCAGCTCCAGCTTCACGAAATGGCCTTCCTCGCGATCCTGCCGAAGGCGCCCGAGAAATATGGCCGCGCGCGCAACGAGGCCGAGGCGTTGGCGCGCCGCAATTTCGTGCTCGGCGCGATGGAGAGCAACGGCTGGATCAGCGCCGCCCAGCGTGACGCCGCGCGCGCGATGCCGCTCGGTCTCACAAACAGCGGCAACCGCGCGGTGGCGCAGGTCGGCGGCTATTATATGGAGGAAGTCCGGCGTCAGCTGATCGCGAATTCGGAGAAACCGCGGACAATGGCCCGCACAGCGTCTACGCCGGCGGCCTCTGGGTACGCACGCCGTTTGACGGCAAGATGCAGACCGGCGCGACGATGGCGCTGCGCAAGGGGCTCCAGCGCTATGATGCCGGCAAGGGCTGGTCGGGTCCGATCGCGACGATCGAGGCCGACGACCAGTGGCAGAGCCGCCTCGCCTCGAGCTTCATCGGTATCGATTACGACAATTGGCGCGTCGCCGCAGTGCTGTCGAAATCGTCAACCGCCGCGCGCATCGGTTTCGCCAATGGCGACACCGGCACGCTGCCCGCGAGCGCCGCGACGATGGGCTATCGCAAGACGGGCGGCAGCGCCTTTTCGGCGCTGCGCGCGGGTGACCTGATCGTCGTCAAGTCGAGCGGCGGCAGCAGCTATGCCCTACGCAATATACCCGAAGTATCGGGCGGCATGGTTGTCGAAAGCCCGCATTCGGGCCGTATCTATGCGATGCAGGGCGGTTTCGACGTGCGCCTGTCGCCCTTCAACCGCGCCACGCAGGCGGAACGCCAGCCGGGCTCGACGATCAAGCCTTTCGTCTATGCCGCCGCGCTCGACAACGGCATGACGCCGGCGACGATGATCGTCGACGGACCTTTCTGCGTCTATCAGGGCGCGCGTTTCGGCAATAAATGTTTCCGCAACTTCGGCGGCGCCGGCGGATCGGGCGAGCATACGATGCGCTGGGGCCTCGAACAGTCGCGCAACCTGATGACGGTGCGCGCGGCAAGCCAGGTCGGCATGGAGCCGATCGTCGAAACGATCCAGACGATGGGGATCGGCAAGCACGAACCCTATCTCTCGACCGCGCTCGGCGCCGGATCGACGACGGTCGAAAAGATGACGAATGCATACGCCATGCTGGTCAACCACGGCCGCGCGCTGAAACCGCGCGTCATCGACTATGCGCAGGACCGCCGTGGCAAGGTGATTTTCCCGAAAAACTGGAAGCCGTGCGACGGCTGCAACAAGAAGGATTGGGACGGCAAGCCGATGCCGCGCTTCGCCGTGTCGGGCAAGCAGCTGATGGACCCGATCACCGCCTATCAGGTCGTCCATATGCTCGAAGGCGTCGTCCAGCGCGGCACAGCGGTGCGGCTACGCGACCTCAACGTTCCGCTGTTCGGCAAGACCGGCACGACCTCGGGTCCGAACGACGTCTGGTTCGTCGGCGGCACTCCCGATGTGGTCGCGGGCATGTATATCGGTTTCGACCAGCCGCGCAGCATGGGCGGCTATGCGCAGGGCGGCAGCTATGCCGCACCGATCTTCAAGGACTTCGCGCTCGCGGCGCTCGCCGACCGCCAGCCGATCCCATTCTCGGCGCCGAAGGGCGTACGCATGGTGCGAATCGATCGCCAGTCGGGCCGCCGCGTCTATGGCAGCTGGCCGGGCACCGACCCCAAGGCGTCGATCATCTGGGAAGCCTTCAAGCCCGAAAGCGAGCCGCGCCGTACGATCCGCGAAGAAGAAATCAAGCCGATCAAGACGCAGCGGCGCCAGGGACCCGCGACGAACAAGGCTTCATCGGGCCGGAGCGACAGCGACTTCCTCGACGACCGCGGCGGCATTATCTGACGCCGCACTGCCTTCCCCTCCGGCGCTTGACGCCGTAAGGGCGGGATCAACATATTTCAGGAGCCAAGACATGCGCGCCGAAGCGCAGGATCATATCGACAAGATCGACGCCGCACTGGCGTTGCTGCGCCGCTTCCTCGACTGGGACCGCGCAGTGCGCCGGCTCGACGAACTCAACGCCAAGGTCGAGGACCCCACGCTGTGGGACAATCCCAAGGCGGCGCAGGACGTCATGCGCGAACGCCGCCGCCTCGACGAAGCGATCACCGCGACGCGCGCGATCGAACGCGAATCGGCCGACACCGCCGAGCTGATCGAGCTTGCCGAGATGGAAGGCGACGAGGCGATGGTCGATGAAGCCGTTGCGTCGCTCGCTGCGCTCGCCGCGCGCGCCGAGGAAGACAAGATCAAGGCGCTGCTCGCAGGCGAGGCCGACGCGAACGACTGCTATATCGAAGTCCATGCCGGCGCCGGGGGAACCGAAAGCCAGGACTGGGCCGAGATGCTCCAGCGCATGTACAGCCGCTGGGCCGAAAAGCGGAAAATGAAGGTCGAACTCGTCGAATATCAGGCGGGCGAACAGGCCGGGATCAAGTCGGCGACGATGCTCGTCAAGGGCGAGAATGCCTATGG